>NZ_JACVUD010000140.1:0-7224 GCF_016624905.1 Stenotrophomonas sp. S49
CCCCCCCCCCCCCCCCCCCCCCCCCCCCACCCCCCCCCCCCGCCGCCCCCCCCCGCGCGCCTGATGGTGAAGCTGCCGAACACCGGCGCTTCGCGCTGGCCGTCGAATTCGCGGGTGCTGTGGTAACGGGCCAGGGCGAACTTCCAGCGGCCCTTCATCACCGCCAGGCCGTAGCCGCCCAGCGCCACGAAGTTGCGCTTGTCCACACTGTGGCTGTTGCGGAAGGTGTTGCCGTCCAGGGTGATATCGCGGATCACCCACGAGGCATCGGTGGTGGCGAACAGGTGCCACGACCAACCGGCCGGGCGGCCGCCGCGGGTCGGCGCGGTGTTTTCGCCGGCCGGGCGCAGCGGGGTGCTGCCGAAATCGTCGGGCAGCTTCCAGCCAAAGCGCACTTCGGCGCCGGCATTGGCGTGGGTGGCCAGGTTGCCGATCGCACCGCCGTAATGGGTGATCGCATCCCAGCCCCAGCCGGCGGCATTTTCGGTGGCATCGCCCGGCCAGCGGCGCATGCGTTCGTGGGTCAGCATGAACACCGGTTCGTTGTGCAGCTGGTTATCCCAGCCCTGGAATTTCTCGTCACCCAGCAGATCGTGCACGGCGTTCTGCACCTGCTTGCCCTGTGCCCACGGGCCCACCACGCCCAGCGCCAGCTGGGTGGTCTGCAGGCGGTCGCCGCGGCGCGCGTTGTAGCCGAAGCTGGCAATCAGCACGCCCGCATAGGGGCGGTCGTCCTCGATCAGGTCCTTCCGGGTGAAATCGGTGGGGGTGAAGATGCCCTGGGCCAGGCTGAAGATCATGTTCTGCTGCTCGAACTCACCCGGGTGCAGCCGTTCCAGGTGCCGGTTCACCCAGCGCGCCATCTTCGGCAGGCAGGGGTCGTCGGTGTAGTCCACCAGATTGGGCGAGACCAGGGTGAGCTGGGCGCCGTTGGTGTAGCCCTGATCCTGGTCCTTGCCACCGAACAGGTCGTTGTCCACGCGGAAGTTCACCTGCGGCGGGTGGTCGCGCATGGCATCCGGGCCGCACTGTTCGGCGGCTTGGGCGGCAAGGGGGAGGGTAGCAGCGAGCAGGCCCGACAGCCCGAGGGCTGCGAGGCGGTGTTGGGAAGGGGAGCTCATCGGGTGCGGGTTCTTTTGTCGTTTTATGCCGCGACACGGTACATCCAGGCAGCGGCCGAAACGACCACATGACGCTCACATGTCTGTTCCGAAAACAACGTTGTCCCACTGGCACAGCCATACGTGGCAGGGGTACGGCGCCGGCGGCGTGCTGGCAGGGGGCGTGTGCCTGGCGTGTCGTCATCGGCATTGTCAGTCAGCTGCGGTTGTGGCGTGCGGCGCAGGCGTGCCATACCTCCTGCACCGGCGCCTGAGGGGGGGCGTCGCAACGGATTCGGGTCCCGGACCCTTTCTCAACCCATGGAATGTGCTTCGCCGTCGGCGAAGTGCTGGATGACTCAAATGAAAAAATCGAATTCGCTCCCCCCTGCGCTGGCCTGCACGCTGCTGGGCGCTGCACTGGTGGCCGCCAGTGCCCCGGCGTCGGCCGGCCTGCGCGACAGCTTCGCCAACAGCCGTACCTCTGCCCAGCAGCAGAGCAAGAAGGGCCAGGCCGAGATCCCCGTCTGCACCAAGCCGCTGGGTTCCATCTCGGTAATCGAATCGGAAGATGCGGTGAACTGGTGGACCGGCCAGCAGCTGCCGGCGCCTTCGAAGCTGATCAAGGTGTTCGTCAACAAGTCCAAGTGCTTCACCCTGGTCGACCGTGGCGTCGGCATGGCCGCGGCCCAGGCCGAGCGCGCGCTGGCCAGCCAAGGCCAGCTGCGCGGGCGTTCCAACATCGGCAAGGGCCAGATCCGGGCCGCCGACTACGTTCTGGTGCCGGATCTGATCTCGCAGAACAGCAACGCTGGCGGCAGTGCCATCGGTGGCCTGGTGGGCGGCCTGATCGGCGGCAAGGCCGGCTCTGTCGTAAGTGGCCTGAACTTCCGCAGGAAGACCGCCGATGTGACCCTGACCCTGACCGATGTGCGCTCCTCCGAGCAGGTTGCGGTCGTTGAAGGCAACTCCAAGAAAACCGACCTGGGCTGGGGCGCCGGTGGCGGCCTGTTCGGCGGTGGCGGCATCGGCGCGATGGGCGTGGGCGGCTACGCCAACACCGAAATCGGCCAGGTGATCACCCTGGCGTACCTGCAGGCCTACAGCAGCATGGTGACCGAGCTGGGCGGCCTGCCGGCCAATGCCTCCGCTGCCAATGCCGGCCAGGCCGTGACCATGCTGAAGGCGGGCCGCCTGCTGGCCAACGCCAAGGGCACCGGCGCGGCGGTGCGCGCGCTCGAGCCGGGCATGCTGCTGTACCCCACCGGTGTGAAGGACGGCACCATGTGGGAGGTGGAAGACGAAATGGGCAACAAGGGCTGGGTCAATTCCACCCTGATGGAAACGGCCAAATAGGTCCCCGGCGTGCCGGCGTCGGGCCGGCACGCGTTGCCTGCCGGGGCCGGCCCGGCAGGCCGGCCCAGCAGGCTGGCTCCGGCCGGCACGTGCGCCCCCTGCAACGCAGCGGCTCGCCGGTGCCGCTGTCGACTTTGATGAATACTCTTGGGTTTGTTGCCTTCCGGCCCGATAATGGGCCCATGGAAATCAAGTCCGACAACCCCGACCACGGCTTCCAGTTCCCCGGTCAGTTCGAGCTCAGTGCCATGGGCGCCGCCAACCGCGGCCTCGAGCACGAGCTTCCGCGCCTGTTGCAGGCCGCGGGCATCACCGTGGTGAACGAGCGTATCAGCTGGAAGCATTCGACCAACGGCAAGTATGTTTCGGTTCGCCTGGTGTTCCAGGCCGAGAACCGCGAGCAGTACGACGTGGCCCATGAGGCGCTGCGTGGCCACCCGGAAGTGAAGTGGACGGTGTAGCCGCCAGCTGCCCGGCCGACGCCGCCCCCGAAAACCGTCCGGCGCGTCCGGCGGTGGTCCGTGACCTGGGCCGCCAGGCCTATGAACCGGTCTGGCGGGCCATGCAGCGCTTCACCGACCAGCGTACGGACGACGACGCCGACGAACTGTGGGTGGTCGAACACGATCCGGTGTTCACCCTGGGCCAGGCCGGCAAGGACGAACACGTGCTGGCACCGGGCGATATTCCGGTGCTGCACGTGGACCGTGGCGGCCAGGTGACCTACCACGGCCCCGGCCAGATCGTGGTCTACCCGCTGCTGCGCCTGCCGCGGCTGGGCATTGGCGTGCGCGACTACGTGTGCCGTATCGAACAGGCCATCATCGACACCCTGGCCGACTGGAACATCGGCGCCGAGCGCCGTGAGGGCGCCCCCGGCGTGTACGTGGGTGCGGCCAAGATCGCCGCGCTGGGCATCCGCGTGCGCCGCGGCTGCACCTTCCACGGCCTGGCCTTCAACGTCTCCATGGACCTGGAACCCTTCCACCGCATCAACCCCTGCGGTTACCAGGGGCTGCAGGTGACCTCGGTGGTAGACTTGGGCGGCCCGTCCGGGATGGACGCCGTCAAGCCGGTGCTGCTGGACAACCTGGCCCGCCAGTTTGGCCTGCTGCTGCAGCCCACGCCCGAACTGCCCGATCTTTCTGCGGCCGCCTGACCGCCCCCCGGAACTGCCATGACTGAGACCACCGCCCGCACCATTCCCCTGCAGATCGTGCAGGCCGACCTGCCGACCGCCGCACCGTTGCAGGTGGGCGTGAAGCAGATGGGCGGGGACAAGATCAACCGTTCGCCGGTGCAGTTCGCCGATGCCCCGGTGCTGCGCAAGCCGTCGTGGATCCGCGTGCGCATTCCTTCGGGCAATGCCGTGCAGAACCTGAAGGCCAAGCTGCGCGAGAACCGCCTGGTGACGGTGTGCGAGGAAGCCAGCTGCCCGAACATTCATGAATGCTTCGGCCACGGCACCGCCACCTTCATGATCCTGGGCGAAGTCTGCACCCGCCGCTGCTCGTTCTGCGACGTGGCCCACGGCCGCCCCAAGCCGCCCGATGCCAACGAACCGGCCAGCCTGGGCCAGACCGTGGCCGACATGGGCCTGAAGTACGTGGTGGTGACCAGCGTTGACCGCGATGACCTGCGCGACGGCGGTGCCCAGCACTTCGTCGACTGCATCACCGCCATCCGCGAGAAGTCGCCGGGCACGCGCATCGAAGTGCTGACCCCGGACTTCCGCGGCAAGGGCCGCATGGAGCGCGCGCTGGAAATCCTGGCGCAGAACCCGCCGGACGTGTTTAACCACAACATCGAAACCGTACCGGACCTGTACCGCAACGTGCGCCCCGGTGCCGATTACCAGTGGTCGCTGAACCTGCTGAAGAACTTCAAGGCGCAGCACCCGTCGGTGCCGACCAAGAGCGGCATCATGCTGGGCCTGGGCGAGGAATTCGAGCAGATCAAGGCCACCATGCGTGACCTGCGTGCCCACGACGTGGACATGATCACCATCGGCCAGTACCTGCAGCCGACCGCGCACCACCACCCGGTGCTGAAGTACTGGACCCCGGAAGACTACAAGGCGCTGGAAGACTACGGCTACGAACTGGGCTTCAGCCACGTGGCCTCCGGCCCGATGGTGCGCTCGTCGTACCACGCCGACGTGCAGGCCAAGGGCGCCGGCGTCCGGTAAGCGGTTGCGCGATGCGCGCTACCGCTTCCCACGATGCGCTGCGCACATCGTGGGCCCCGGCTTACCACCACCCACACCCCCACCGCTTCGCGGCCGCCCCCTGACTCAGGGGGCTCTCCACCCGACGCCATCGGCAATCTGACGGTCGGCGTTCCGGGGGACGCTTCCCAGCCATTCACAATTTGCTACACCGGCCCGGCTAGGCTGGATTTCCACCGATCGTGGGCGGATGACAAATCCGGCAACTTTCGGCACTGTCGTGGTGTCTGAACACCGCGCAGTCTCCCCCTTGGCAAGCCGCCCTTGAGCACGTTCATGAAATTCAAAGCCCCTGCATTCCTGATGGCCCTGGCGCTGGTAGCGCCGCTGGCGCTGGCGGCCAAGACCGATTCGCCGGCCTTGCCGGCTGCGGCCACCGCCGACCAGGTGACCACCTCCAAGCTGGTCTACGGCCTGCTGTCCGACAGCCGCTACGCCTACCGGCCGCGCGCGCTGGACGAAGCCACCGCCAAGGACGTGTTCAAGCGCTATCTGGACACTCTGGACGGCGGCAAGCAGTACTTCACCCAGGCCGACGTGACCCGCTTCGCGCCGTTCGAGGCCAACATCGCCAACGCCATCCGTGGCGGCGAGATGGAACCGGCGTTCCAGGTGTTTGCCGTCTACAAGCAGCGCGTGGGCGAGCGTGTGGCCTATGCGCGCAAGCTGCTGAAGCAGGAACCGGACTTCACCACTGACGAGCGCTTCGAGTACGACCGCAAGGACGTGCCGTGGGCAGCCAGCAGCGCTGAACTGGACGAGCTGTGGCGCAAATCGGTGAAGAATGACTGGCTGCGACTGAAGCTGGCCGGCAAGAAGTCCGACGACATCCGCAAGACCCTGGACAAGCGTTACGCCACGCTGGAAAAGTCGGTGAACGAGCTGAAGGGCGAAGACGTCTTCCAGTTCTTCATGAACGCCTACACCAGCGCGGTCGATCCGCATACCGATTACTTCACCCCGCGCACGGCCGAGAACTTCAACCAGGCCATGTCGCTGTCGCTGGAAGGCATTGGCGCGCAGCTGCAGCGCCAGGACGACGTGGTGGTGATCCGCGAGATCATCGCCGGCGGCCCGGCAGCCGTGGACGGCACGCTGAAGCCGGGCGACCGCATCGTGGGCGTGGGCCAGGGCAAGTCGGGCACCATCGAAGATGTGATCGGCTGGCGCATCGACGATGTGGTGGCCAAGATCCGTGGCGCCAAGGACACCCAGGTCAAGCTGGAATTCATTCCGGCCGAAGAGGGTGCCGACGGCAAGCACCACACCCTGGTGCTGACCCGGCAGAAGGTGCGCCTGGCCGAACAGGCCGCCAAGGGCGAAACCATGACCATTCCGGGCAAGGACGGCGAGCCCGAGCGCAAAGTGGGCGTGATCAAGCTGCCGACCTTCTACCAGGACTTCGAAGGCCGTCGCCGCAACGCGACCGACTATGCTTCGGCCACCCGCGACGTGGCCAAGCTGCTGGCCGGCTTCAAGAACGACAAGCTGGACGGCGTGGTGCTGGACCTGCGCAACAACGGTGGCGGTTCGCTGGACGAAGCCATTGAACTGACCGGTCTGTTCATCGAACAGGGCCCGGTGGTGCAGGTGCGCGAATCCGGTGGCCGGGTGACCGTGAACAACGACCGCAACCAGGGCGTGGCCTGGGACGGCCCGCTGGCGGTGCTGATCAACCGCGGTTCGGCCTCGGCTTCGGAAATCTTCGCCGGCGCCATCCAGGATTACGGCCGTGGCCTGGTCATTGGTGAAACCACCTTCGGCAAGGGCACGGTGCAGAACATCGTGGATCTGGACCGTTGGCCGAGCGGCGAGACCCAGCGCTTCGGCCAGGTAAAGCTGACCATTGCCCAGTTCTTCCGCATCAGCGGCAGCAGCACCCAGCACAAGGGCGTGGTGCCCGACCTGGCCTTCCCGGCCAGCGTGGATGCCACCGAATTCGGCGAAAGCACCTACGACAATGCGTTGCCGTGGACCCGCATCGCCTCGGTGCCGCACACCCAGTACGGCAACTTCGCGCCGCTGCTGCCGAAGCTGGAAACCCGCCACGACACCCGTATCGCCACCGACAAGGAATTCCAGTGGTGGAACGAGGACGTGCAGCAGTTCCGCACCGAGGCGGCGAAGAAGTACGTGTCGCTGAACGAGGCCACCCGCCGTGCCGAGCGTGAGCGCCAGGACACTCAGCGCAAGGAGCGCCAGGTGATCCGCAAGGAACTGGGCCTGGCCCTGGACCCGCTGGCCGACGACAGCAGCGATGACGGCCTGACCGGCAACGAGCGCGACATCGTGAAGGATGCCGCCCGCGAGAAGGCCGCCGAGAAGCGTCCGGACCCGCTGCTGCGTGAATCGGCCGCGATCCTGGCCGATGCGGTGAACCTGCTGGAAACCGACCGTCCGCTGTCGGCGCAGGTGCTGCCGCAGTCCACCGGCGTGGGCCGCTGGGCCGACTGATCGCACCGCACTGTGATACCCGACGGGGGCGGCAAAGCCGGCCCCCGGTGGGTTTGGGGTCGGGCAGACGGGCCCAGACGGTTTAGC
>NZ_JACVUD010000141.1:0-6972 GCF_016624905.1 Stenotrophomonas sp. S49
CAAGGTGCCAGATCGGCAAGAGATAAGATCCACGCCATGCGTGGATGAAGCGGATCAATGAAGAACGCCGGGCAATGCCCGGCGTTGCCGCATCAGGCGGCCGGTTTCTTCGCCACCGACGACGGCACCAGCCAGCGTGCGGCGTGGATGCCCAGCTCGTACAGCAGGCACATGGGAATGGCCAGCATCAGCTGTGACACCACGTCCGGCGGGGTCAGCACGGCGGCGACCACGAAGATGCCGACGATCGCGTAGCCGCGGCCTTCCTTGAACTGCTGCGGCGTTACCCAGCCCAGCAGCACCAGGATCACCATCGCCACCGGCAGTTCGAAACTGCCGCCGAAGGCGAAGAAGATCGCCAGCACGAAATCCAGGTAGGCGTTCGCATCGGGGGTGAGCGCGATCACTTCCGGGCTGAAGGTGGTCAGGAAGTGGAACACCGCCGGCAGCACCAGGAAGTAGGCGAACGCGCAGCCGGTGTAGAACAGCAGCACCGACGACACCAGCAGCGGCACCGCCAGGCGCTTCTCGCGGGCATACAGGCCCGGCGCCACGAACGCCCACAGCTGGTACAGCAGCCAGGGCACGGCCACGAACAGGGCCACGAAGAAGGTCAGCTTCAACGGCGCGAAGAACGCACCGGCCGGATTGGTGGCGATCATCGTCTGCCCGTTCGGCAGCTGCGATACCAGCGGATGCGCCAGCGCGGTGTACAGCTTCTGGGTGAACGGCAACAAGCCCAGCAGCACCACGCCCAGGCCTAGCAGCGCACGCACCAGGCGCGCGCGCAGTTCAACCAGATGCTCGACCAGCGAGCTTTCGCCGAAGTCCTGGTCGCTCATGGCTGGCGCTCCGGCGGTGTGGCCGGCGTCACGGCGGCGTCTGTTGCGGGCGTGGGATCGGCAGGCGTTGCCGGCGTATCCAGCAGATGCGGCGGGGTCTGCGCCGCGGCCGGTGTCGGCGCACGCACTTCGTCGGCCAGCGCATCGCCGTGCTGCTGCGCCTGCGTGGCTTCGCGGCGCACCGCTTCACCACTGGCGCGCAACTGGCTTTCGGTGTCCTGCATGCTCTGCCGCACGTCCTGCATCTGCCGCTTGATCTCCTCGGCGTGCAGTTCGCGTTCCAGCTCCTGCTTCACCGAATCCCACTGATTGCGCGCACGGCGCACCCACAGGCCGGCGAAGCGGGCCGCCTTGGGCAGGCGCTCGGGACCGAGCACCACCAGGGCGACCACGGCAATCACCAGCAGTTCGCTGAAGCCAATATCAAACACCGTGACCGCTCCGGATCAACGCGGGGTGCGGTCGTGCTCGTCCTGCGCGGTGCGCGAGGCGTCCTGGCTGCGCGATTCGTCGCCCAGCTGCGCGGCGGGCTTGTCCTCGTCACGCATGCCCTTCTTGAATTCCTTCACCGCCGAGCCGAGATCCTTGGCGCCGCTGGTCAGGCGCTTGGTGCCGAACACCAGCAGTACGATGGCCAGCACGACCAACCAATGCCAGATGCTGAAACTGCCCATAAGTCGCTCGTTACGTTAGTGATCAGGCTGTCGAGCATAGCGCACCGGCCGTAAGCCGGCGCGCGTGACGAAAGTCAGTTGCCGCCCAGCGTCTCGGTGCGGATTTCACCGTCGCCCACCGGCTGGAAGCCCTGCTGCTGCGGCGGCGGGTTCTGCGGCACGTTCTGCAGCGGCGCGGTGGTCGCCTCGGCGGGCGGCGCCTGAACAGGCGCAGGCTGGCTGCTTTGCGGCGGCGGCGGCGGTGCGCTGGCAGTGGCGCCATTGCCGTTGCGGTTGTTGCGGGCGGCGTAGGTGGCCTCTTCCAGACGGTCACGGAAGGCCACCACGTCCATCGACGGCGCGCCCACCGCACGGCCTTCGAAGATCATGCGTGGGGTGGTGTTGCTGCCGTAGGCATCCAGGTTGGCGGCATCATCGATCTGCAGCACCGCGCCATCCAGGGCCACGCCGGCGAATAGGCCGCGCGCGCGCGACCACGACCAGATTTCCGCCTTCAGCTGGCCGTCGGTGGCGGCGGCCGCGTTGCGGCCCACCGGACCCGCGGCCACGCCGGCATCGGCGCCCAGGGTGAACTTGCCGTTGACCAGATTGTCCAGGCTGCGGTCGTTGCGGAACACCAGCACCACGTCGGACGACTGCACACCGGCCTGGAAGCCGATGCTGCCGCCGGTCAGCTTGATGAATACCGGGTTCGACCAGGCACCGTTGGGCATGCGCACCGACATCAGGCCGTGGCCGCGGCGGCCACCGATGACCAGACCGGCCTTGATCGTGTCGGGAATGACGATGACCGCGCGGCCTTCGTCCAGCAGTTTGTCCGGAATCCCCTGCTCGGGGATTTCCTGGATTTCAGCCAGCACACGCACCGCGTTGCGGGCGCGCTGGTCTTCCTGCGGTCCGGCCATGGCCTGGCTGGAAAGCAGGCTGGCGGCGATCAGCAGGGCTTGGATCGGGCGACGCATGGCAGGCTCCAGAAGTCAGTCCATAGGAAGATATAGCAAGTGACTGAAATTAGTAGTGTTGCGATGAATCGCCAATGAGCGCGCGCCATGATCGGCAGTCGCGATCAGCACGATGCGCAGAAGCGATGCCGACAGCACATCGGATCGGCGACAATGGTGCCCATGCTCGACGCACCCGATACCGCCGTGCTGGCGGTCAACCTAGGCACGCCCGAGACGCCGACGGCCCCCGCCGTACGCCGTTACCTGGCTGAATTCCTGTCCGATCCCCGCGTGGTCTCCATTCCGGCGCTGCTGTGGCAGCCGCTGCTGCGCGGGCTCATCCTGCCGCTGCGCAGCAGCCGTTCGGCCGCCAAGTACGCCCAGGTGTGGCTGCCCGAGGGCTCCCCGCTGATGGTCTACACCCGCCAGCTGGCGCAGGCCATGCAGGCCGAGCTGCCGCAGCTGCGCGTGCGCCACGCCATGCGCTACGGCGAGCCGGCGCTGGCCCGCGAACTGGACCGCCTGGTCAGCGAGGGCGTGCGCCGCATCGCGGTGCTGCCGCTGTATCCGCAGTACTCGACCACCACCACCGCCTCGGTGGAAGACCGGGTGGCCGACTGGCAGCGCCGCAACCCCGGCGTGCATATCAGCCTGGTGCAGGACTACGCCATCGACCCGCAGTGGGTCGCTGCCGTAGCCGCGTCCATCCGCGCCTACTGGGACACGCATGGCCGCGGGCAGATGCTGATGTTTTCCTTCCACGGCATTCCGCAGCGCCTGGCCGACGCCGGCGACCCGTATCCGCAGCGCTGCGAAGCCAGCGCCGCCGCCATTGCCGCCGCCCTGGGCCTGGGCGCGGACGACTGGCAGCTGGGCTACCAGTCGCGCTTCGGTCGCGAACGCTGGCTGCAGCCCTACGCCGAACCGCGCCTGTGGGAGCTGGCCGAGGCCGGGGTGAAGAAGATCGATGTGGTCTGCCCGGGGTTCGCCACCGATTGCCTGGAAACCCTGGAAGAGGTGGCCATGGGCTTCACCGAAACCCTGGCCGAGCGCGGCGCGCAGATGCGCTACATCCCCTGCCTGAACGCCAGCGTCGACCACGCCCGCGCCCTGGCCCGGCTGGCCACGGCTGCGCTGGCATGAGCCTGCAACCGTTCGAACTGCACGTGGCCGGCGCGCGCGTGGCCGGCCTGCGCCAGGCAGGCCCCGGCCCCCGCGTGCTGGCCCTGCATGGCTGGCTGGACAATGCGGCCAGCTTCGTCCCGCTGGCCGCGCACCTGCCGCAGCTGGATCTGGTGGCCATCGATCTGCCAGGTCACGGCCACAGTGCACACCTGCCGCCCGGCGCGCCCTACACCACCCCGGCAGCGATCACCCACGTGCTGGACGTGGCCGATGCGCTGGGCTGGGATCGCTTCACCCTGATCGGCCACTCCATGGGCGCCGGCATCGCCAGCCTGACCGCAGCGGTCAGCGAACGCGTGCAGCGCCTGGTGGCCATCGAGGCCTTGGGCGGACTGCGCGGACCGGAAGAAGAAACCGCCGAACGCCTGCGCGACCATGTGCGGGCCAGCCGTGCGCTGGCGCGCAAGCAGTTGCGGGTGTTCGCCGACCTGGCCGCACCGGTGCGTGCCCGCATGATGGCCAACCAGCTCAGCGAGGGCTGCGCGCGCCTGCTGGTGGAGCGTGGCGTGGAAGCGGTGGAAGGCGGTTATCGCTGGTGCAGCGATCCGCGCCTGATGCTGCCCACCGCCATCCGTCTCAGCGAAGGGCAGATCGACAACCTGCTGCAGGCCATTGCCTGCCCCACCCAGGTGATCTACGCCACGCCGGCGCAGTCGTACTACCCCGAACCGATGCGCAGCGAGCGCCTGCAGCACCTGCGCGACGGACGCCTGGCCGTATTCGCCGGCAACCATCACCTGCACATGGAACACCCCGCGCAGATCGCCGCGGTCATCAACGCCTTCCTTGGCGAGCCCAACGCCGGCTGACCCGGTGCATGCCGTTGCGCTTCACTGCGCGTAGCGGCGGCCGATAGAACAGTTGCGGGCCTTCTCGCCCGCACTCCGTCTGCCCACCCGGGCCGGCGGCTTGTCCGGGTTCTGCAAGGAAGCACGCATGTCTGCACTGCTGCACCGTCATCCACAGGATGTGGCCACGGTGTTCCTGATCTGCGCCACCCGTGGCGCCACCTCCCCCTTTCCTGCCCTGCCGTGACCACGCATGTACGCGTGCCGCGCGGCAGGGTCGTTGCTGTTGTTTGAACCAGGAGTTGCCGATGTCTGCCGTACCCCCACCCCAGCGCGGTCACAACACCGCCCGCCCCCCATATCTGCAGGCGCTGGCGTGCCGCGCCGATCATCGCCTGCTGCTGCTCAGTGCCGCCCTGGCCGTGACCGGCGTGGCCCTGGCGTGGCGCGGTTCACCCCTGCTGGTCGCGATCATCGCGGCGGCGTGGCTGCCGTCGCTGCTGCTGGCCACGCGCTTTGCGGGCCAACCGGTCGCGCGCAACGGGCTGGCGGTGCTGTTGTCGGTGCAGGTGGCTGCCGTGTGTGCGTCCATCAGTGTGGCCCCGGCGTTACCCCAGTGCGTGCTGCTGGCCTGTCTGCTGGCCTACCGCGACCGGATCCCGCTCTGGTCTGCCGGCGTGGCGGGCATGCTTTGCGCGATGGTGCCTGCCCTGCAGGCAGGTGCATGGATCCCGGCACTGGCGCAGGCCGCGCTGGTTGCCGCAGCAGCCGTACTGATGGGCCAGGCCGCACAGCGCCTGCGCCAGCAGACCGAGGCACTGGGGCACGGCCCACGCCGCCTGGCGGCGCTGGCGCGTGACATCGCCACCGGCGCCGACCTTGCCGCGCATGCCAACACGCAGGACTACCTGCCCGGCACCCTGGCCCATGCGCTGGCCGATACCGCGCGCCACGTGCAGGCGCAGCGCAGCCGCGACACGGCACTGCACGCCGAGAACGCGCAGATCCGCCAGGCGCTGGACGCCTCGCGCACGTCGATGATGATTGCCGACAACGATCACGTGATCCGCTACGTGAACCGCTCGGTGGTGGCCCTGCTGCGCAACCAGCAGGCCACGCTGCGCGAAGCCTTCCCGGATTTCGACGCCGAACGATTGGTAGGCACCAGCATTCACCGCTTCCACGCCAACCCCGATCGCATTCGAGCCATCCTCAATGGCCTGCAGGTGGCGCACAACGGCAAGGTCCGCATCGGGCCCGTGCATTTCGCCCAGGTCGTCACCCCCGTCTTCGATGCGCAGGGCACGCGCCTGGGTTTCGCGGTGGAATGGCACGACCGCACCCATGAGCTGCTGCTTGAGAACGCGGTGGCCGACATCGTCAGCGCCGCGGCCGCCGGCGATCTCGACCAGCGCCTGCGCCCTGCGGAAGGCGCCAGCTTCCTGGACGGGCTGACCGGAGGCATCAACCAGTTGCTGGAAACCGTCGGCAGCACGGTGGCAGAGGTGCGGCAGATGCTGGCGGCGCTGGCCCAGGGTGATCTGGACCGGCGCATGCAGGGCGACTACCAGGGCGCGTTCGCCGCCATCGCCCGTGACGCCAACGCCACCGCGCAGCAGCTTTCCTCCATGGTCGGCCACATCCAGCAGTGCGCCGCGGCCATCAGCAGCGCGGCCACCGAGATTGCCGCCGGCAACGACGCACTGTCCGAGCGCAGCGAGCGGCAGGCGGCGCATCTGCAGGAAACGGCGGCGTCCATGGAAGAACTCACCGCCACGGTGCGGCAGAACGCCAGCCACGCGCGGCAGGCCAGCGAACTGGCTTCGTCCACCCAGGGCGTGGCCAGCGAAGGGGACCGCGCCATGCAACGCGTGGTCGACACCATGCAGGCGATCGAAGCGGCTTCGCGGCGGATCGGCGACATTACTGGGGTGATCGACGGCATTGCCTTCCAGACCAACATCCTGGCCTTGAACGCGGCCGTGGAAGCCGCACGCGCCGGCGAGCAGGGGCGTGGCTTCGCCGTTGTCGCCAGCGAGGTGCGCGTGCTGGCCCAGCGCTCGGCCTCGGCCGCCCATGAGATCAAGGGATTGATCGATGAAGCCGGCCGCGAGGTGGGCGAAGGCGCGCAACTGGTTGCCGACGCCGGGCGGCGCATGCAGGGCATTGTCAGTGGCGTGCAGGATGTCAGCCAGTTGATGCAGGAGATCTCCGGTGCATCGCAGGAGCAGTCCAGCGCCATCGAACAGATCAACCAGACGGTGGTGCAGATGGACCAGGCCACGCAGCAGAACGCCGCGCTGGTGGAAGAAGCCACGGCGGCGGCCCGCGAACTGCAGGCCCAGGCCGGAGCGTTGACCGCCGCCGTGGCGGTGTTCCACCGTGATCGCGAACCGACGTTGATTGACTGAGGCAAGGCCGAGGGGCGCGCCCCGCGCGCCCCTCGGTAGGTGCCGAGCTTGGTTGGCACGCGCGCTGCTCTGGTGGGTGCCAACCTTGGTTGGCACTGCTTTCCATCCACGCATGGCGTGGATCTACC
>NZ_JACVUD010000142.1:0-6360 GCF_016624905.1 Stenotrophomonas sp. S49
CCCCCCCCCCCCCCCCCCCCCCCCCGCCCCCCCCCCCGCCCCCGCGGGCCCCCCCCCCCCCCCCCCCCCCCCCCCCCCACGCTACGAAGAGCAGGGCAACAGCCGTCGAGCAAGCTCGACGCTACGAAAAGCCGGGGCAACCGCCGTTGGGTGGGGCACGCGCCGCCGCGACGGGGTGGGGCAGTAGCCTCGGTCAAGACGCGCACGACGGCGCCGCCTACACTGCGCGGCCTGTCCTTCCCCCGACGATGTGTTCATGCGCAACAACCCGATGGCCCTGGGCATCGCCAATGGCGTTGCTGCCGGCGCGCTGTGGGGCGTGGTCTTCCTCGCCCCTGCCGTGCTGGGTACGTTCAACGCGCTGCAGCTGTCGGCCGGCCGCTATCTGGTCTACGGCCTGATTGCGCTGGTGCTGCTGCTGCCGCGCTGGAAGCGGCTGGCGCCGAAACTGGGCCGCGCCGAATGGCGGGGCCTGCTCTGGCTCAGCCTGGCCGGCAACCTGGTGTACTTCCTGCTGCTGGCTACCGCCGTGCAGTGGGCCGGTGGTGCGGCGGCCTCGCTCATCGTCGGGCTGATCCCGGTGGTGGTGACCCTGGTGGGTGTGCGCGAGCAGGGTGCGGTGCCGCTGAAGCAGTTGTTGCCGGCGCTGGGGCTGTGCGTGCTCGGGGTCATCCTGGTGGGCTGGGAGGCGCTGATGTCCGAACATCTGGCCACGCCGTGGCGGCAGCGCGTGCTGGGCCTGGTGTGTGCGTTTGGTGCGCTGTTCTCGTGGGCGGTGTATTCGGTGGGCAACAGCCGCTGGCTGGCACGGCGGCCAGATCTTTCCAGCCATGACTGGTCCATGCTGACTGGTGTGACCACCGGCGGCCTGGCCCTGTTGCTGGTGCCGATGGCGTTCACCGGCCAGAGCGCGGCGCACAGCCCGGCGCAGTGGACGCTGTTCTGGAGCATCAGTGCCGGCGTGGCGGTGTTTGCCTCGCTGATCGGCAATGCCTTCTGGAACCGCGCCAGCCGTCTGCTGCCGCTCACCCTGACCGGGCAGATGATCGTGTTCGAAACGCTGTTTGCGCTGCTGTATGCGTTCGCCTGGCAATGGCGCTGGCCGACCCTGCTGGAGGCGCTGGCCATTGTCTGCCTGGTGGCCGGGGTGCTGCTGTGTGCACACGCGCACCGTGCGCCGCGCGCGATCGCCGAACATGCCGGCTGATTCCGCGCCGTGCGCGTCCTGATCGCCGCTTCGTCACAGATGCAACCAAATGGCGGCACGTTGGCAGATGATCGCCGCAGAGAGATTTTGCGCTGCAACACTTGACAGCGCCCCAGCGCACGGTGTTTTCTGTGCGCCATGGTTCTCGATGCCGCCCTTGCCAGCCTGATCGCCCCCGCTACTGCGGGCGGCTCGACTGCGCCGGTCGCCATTACCACCATTACCACCACCACCGTCACCACTGCCCTGGTGCGGCCCGTCGTCTTCGTGTAACTCCCGAAAACCACGGCCCCGCACCATCCAGGTGGCGGGGAAACTCGACACCTGCATGCGACGGGGCCTCCCAATGAGGTCTGCATGTCCGCCAACGCCCCCGCCCATTCCGCTGCCCACCTCGATCTGGCCGCGCCTTCCACTGTCGTGCACAAGTTCGGCGGCACGTCGGTGGCCGATGCCGAGCGCTATCGCCACGTAGCCGGTCTGCTGCTGGCTCGCCCCGAAGCCCTGCAGGTCACCGTGGTGTCGGCCATGAAGGGCGTGACCGATGCGCTGATCGAACTGGCCCAGTTGGCCGCCCGCGGCGACGCGGGCTGGCGCGATGCCTGGCATGCGGTGCGTGCGCGGCACCGCGGCGCCGCCGTGGCGCTGCTGGGCGAGCAGGTGGGCGAGACGGTGGAATGGATCGACGCGCGCTTTGACCAGTTGGCCGATGTGCTGGCCGCGCTGGCGGTGATCGGCGAACTGCCGCGCGAGGTGCTGGACCGCGTGCAGGGCCTGGGCGAAGTGTTTTCCGCGCAGTTGCTGGGCAGCCACCTGCGGGCGCTGGGCGAGGACTGCGCGGTGCTGGATGCGCGCGACGTGCTGGTGGTCGGGCACGGCGAACTGGGCGTGGACGTGGACTGGGAGGCCAGCGCCGACCGGCTGGCCAACTGGCGCCTGCAGCACCCGCAGGCGCGGGTGGTGGCCACCGGTTTCGTGGCACGTGACCGCCAGGATCGCATCACCACGCTGGGCCGCAACGGCAGCGACTATTCCGGCGCGATCTTCGCCGCCTTGTTCAACGCCGATGAGCTGCATATCTGGACGGATGTGGACGGCGTGCTGTCGGCCGATCCGCGGCTGGTGCCCGAGGCGGTGCAGCTGGAAGCGCTGAGCTACGACGAAGCCTGCGAACTGGCTTATTTCGGCGCCAAGGTAGTACACCCGCAGACGATGTCGCCGGCAATCCGCCTGGGCATGCCGATCATCATCCGCAACACCTTCCAGCCGCTGCATCCGGGCACGCGCATCAGTGCCGAGCGCTCGCCGCGTGGGCCGGTGAAGGGGCTGACGCTCAGCCCCGGCCTGGCCCTGTTGAACCTGGAAGGCACCGGCCTGATGGGCGTGCCGGGTACCGCCGAGCGCGTGTTTTCCGCGCTGCGCCAGGCGCACGTGTCGGTGGTGATGATCTCGCAGGGGTCGTCGGAACACTCGATCTGCTGCGTGGTGCGCGCTGCCGAGGCGGCGCGTGGCCGCGAGGCGCTGCTGCAGGGGTTTGCCCACGAACTGTCGGTGGGCCAGGTGCAGCGGGTGCAGGTGAGCGACGAGGTGAGCGTGCTGGCCGCGGTGGGTGACGGCATGGCCGGCCAGCCGGGCGTGGCCGCGCGCCTGTTCGAAGCGCTGGGCCGCGCCCAGGTGAACATCCTGGCCATCGCCCAGGGCTCGTCCGAGCGCAATATCTCGGTGGCCGTGTCCAGCGCCGATGCGCCGCGTGCGTTGCGCGCCGCGCATGCGGGGTTCTGGTTGTCGCCGCAGACCTTCGCGGTGGGCGTGATCGGTCCGGGCAACGTGGGTGCAGCCTTGCTGGACCAGCTGTTGGCCGCGCGGCCGCAGCTGCTGGCCAAGGCCAATGTCGATCTGCGCGTGCGTGCGCTGGCCTCGCGGTCGCGCATGCGCCTGGAAGCGGAGGTGCTGCATGCCGACTGGCGTGCCGCGCTGCAGGAAAACGGCCAGGCCAGTGATCTGGATGCCTTCACCGAACACCTGCTGGCCGCGCACCTGCCGCATGCGGTGGTGATCGACTGCAGCGGCAGTGCCGAAGTGGCCGAGCGCTATGCCGACTGGCTGGCTGCCGGCATCCACGTGGTCACCCCGAACAAACAGGCCGGGGCCGGGCCGCTGGCGCGCTACCAGCGCATCCGCGCGGCGGCCGCGGCCAGTGGCGCGCGCTTCCGCTATGAAGCCACGGTGGGCGCGGGCCTTCCGGTCATCACCACGCTGCGCGACCTGGTGGATACCGGCGATGAAGTGCTGGCCATCGAAGGCATCTTCTCCGGCACGCTGGCCTGGCTGTTCAACCGTTTCGACGGCAGCCAGCCGTTCTCGGAACTGGTGGCGCAGGCGCGCGCGATGGGCTACACCGAGCCGGACCCGCGCGATGACCTGTCCGGCGTGGACGTGGCGCGCAAACTGGTGATCCTGGCCCGCGAGGCCGGGCACGCACTCAGCCTGGAACAGGTGCAGGTGGAAAGCCTGGTGCCGGCGGCCCTGCGCGCGGGCAGCGTGGACGAATTCATGGCGCGGCTGGGCGACTCGGATGCAGAACTGCTGGCCCGCCTGCAGGCCGCGCGCGAGCGTGGCGCAGTGCTGCGCTATGTCGCGCGGCTGGGCGCCGATGGTGCGTCGGTGGGCCTGCAGGAGCTGCCGGCCGAGCACGCCTTTGCCAACCTGCGGCTGACCGACAACGTGGTGCAGTTCCGTACCCGCCGTTACTGCGACAACCCGCTGGTGGTGCAGGGCCCGGGCGCTGGCCCGGAAGTGACCGCCGCAGGTGTCTTCGCCGACCTGCTGCGCGTGGCTGCCGGTGAAGGAGCGCGGCTGTGATCGCACGTGCATTCGCGCCGGGCTCGGTGGCCAACGTGGCCGTGGGCTTCGATATCCTCGGCCACGCCATCGCCGGGGTGGGCGATACGGTAACCGTGCGCCGCATCGCCGACCCGCTGGTGCGCATCGATGCGATCCGCGGCAGCGAAGTTGCATTGCCGTTGGACGCTGCAGGCAACACCGCCGGCGCTGCGCTGATGTCGCTGCGTGAAGCGTTGGGCCTGGACTTCGGCTTCGCCATCGAAATCGACAAGGGCATTCCGTTCGGCTCGGGCATGGGCGGTTCGGCGGCCTCGTGCGTGGCTGCATTGGTGGCGGCCAACGCGTTGCTGGATTCGCCGCTGCCACGCGCAGCGCTGTACCCGCATGCGCTGGATGGCGAAGCGGTGGCCAGTGGCGGCCGCCACGGCGACAACGTGGGCCCGCTGCTGCTGGGCGGGTTGGCGCTGTGCACCGCCGACCGGCTGGTGCCGGTGCCGGTGCCGGCCAGTTGGCACAGCCTGCTGGTACACCCGCAGGCCGTGCTGGAAACGCGGCGTGCGCGGCAGGCGCTGCAGGGCAGCTATGCCCTGGGCGAGTTCGTTGCGCAGAGTGCCAACCTGGCCCTGGTACTGAGCGGCTGCCATCGCAGTGATCCGGAGCTGGTGCGGGCCGGCCTGCGTGATGTGCTGGTGGAGCCGCGGCGCGCCGGCCTGATAGCCGGTTTCGATGCCGCCAAGGAGGCGGCACTGGCGGCGGGGGCGATGGGCGCGGGCATTTCCGGTGCCGGTCCCAGCGTGTTCGCCTGGTTCGATGATGCCGACCGCGCGCGGGCCGCGGCGGCGCCGGTGCGTGCCGCGTTTGCGGCCGCCGGCCTGGACAGCGAGGCCTGGGTCTCGCCGCTGGATGCCCCGGGAGCCCACCTGTGCTGAATCCTTCCCCCCTTCTGGAAACCGACGTGATGCAATTCGTATCGACCCGCGGCCAGTCACCGGCCGTTGGCCTGAGTGCGGCCATCGCCGCCGGGCTGGCGCCCGATGGCGGCCTGTACGTGCCCGAGCGCCTGCCGTCGCCGCGTGTGCTGCAGGCCGGCGCAACCCTGGCCGATACCGCCACCGATCTGCTGGCACCGTTCTTCGCCGGCGATGCGCTGGCCGATGCGCTGCCGGAAATCTGCCAACAGGCCTTCGACTTCCCCGTGCCGCTGCGCGCGCTCGGCAATGGCGACCATGTGCTGGAGCTGTTCCATGGGCCCACGGCTGCGTTCAAGGACATCGGTGCGCGTTTCCTGGCCGGTGCGTTGTCGCGCCTGCAGGCCGGCAAGGACCGCGATCTGACCATTGTGGTGGCAACGTCCGGCGACACCGGTGCGGCCGTGGCCGCGGCCTTCCACCAGCAGCCGGGCGTGCGCGTGGTGGTGCTGTATCCCGACGGCCGCGTCTCACCGCGCCAGGCACACCAGCTGGGCTGCTTCGGTGACAACATCCAGGCGCTGCGCGTGGCCGGTTCGTTCGATGATTGCCAGGCCATGGCCAAGCAGGCGTTGGCCGACACCGCGCTGCAGGCGCAGGTGCCGCTCAGTTCGGCCAACAGCATCAGCCTGGGCCGTCTGCTGCCGCAGATGAGCTACTACGCGCATGCCGCGCTGGTGCACCACGCGCAGAGCGGGCGCCGCCTGAACCTGGTGGTGCCGACCGGCAACCTGGGCAATGCGATGGCGGCGGTGCTGGCGCGCGCGTTGGGGGTGCCGATCGGGCAGATCGTGCTGGCCACCAATGCCAATGCAGTGCTGCCGGCCTACTTCAACGGCGGCGATTACCAGCCGCAGGCCAGCGTGGCTACTGTGGCCAATGCCATGGACGTCGGCGCCCCCAGCAATTTCGAGCGCCTGCGCTGGCTGTACAACGACGATGACGCCGAACTGCGCGCCGCGTTCCGTGCGTTCAGCGTGGACGATGTGACGATCCGCGCGACCATTGCCAGTGAACATGCCAGCCATGGCGAACTGTTCTGCCCGCATACGGCCACGGCAGTGAAGGTGCTGCGCGATCTGCGCGTGCGTGGTGCCAAGGGTGACTGGGCGGTGGTGGCCACGGCGCACCCGGCCAAGTTCGAGGCGGTGGTGGAGCCGTTGATCGGTGAAGCGGTGGCGGTGCCACCGGCGCTGGATGCGCTGCTGCAGCGCCCGGCGCATGCCGAGCCGTTGCCAGCCGATTACCACGCGCTGCGCGAGGTGTTGTTGTGTTGATCAAGCGCCGCCGGGGGGGGGGGCGGCGGGCCCGGCGGGGGGGGGGGGGGGGGGCGGGGGGGGG
>NZ_JACVUD010000143.1:0-6339 GCF_016624905.1 Stenotrophomonas sp. S49
CTGTCCAACTTCAGGGGGTCACTTCATGGACGGGTTTACGGCGTGTCCTGCACACCCACACCGCCCCGCCATCCCGCGCAATGCACGCTGTTGCTGTTGCTGTTGCTGTTGCTGTTGCCGTTGCTTCAGTCGAGCATGGCTCGACTCTACAGGGGGGCAGGGCGCAGCCCTGCCGAACAACCCCTCACTTGACCTGTACGTCGATCACGCCGTCACCCACGCGGGCCTGCAGGGCATCGCCCGGCTGCACCTGGTCGATGTGCCGCACCAGTGCGCCATCGTCGGCACGGGTCAGGATGCTGTAGCCGCGCGCCACGGTGGCCAGCGGACTGACCGCCTCCAGTGATCGCGCCAGCCCGCGCAGGCGCAGGGCATCGCGTTCCAGCAGCCGCTGCAATGCGGCCTGTGGACGCCCGCGCAACACGATCAGGCGCCGCTGCATCTCGTCCAGCTGGCGTTGCGGGTGGTGCGCACGCAGCACGGTCGCGGCATGGCGCAGGCGCGCCGCACGACGCTCCTGCTGTTGATTGAACGCGGCATGCAGGCGTCGGCCCAGATCCGCCTGGCGGCGGCGCAGCAGGTCCAGTCGCGCCTGCGGGCTCTGCGCGTTCAGACGCAGCAGCGCACGGTCGGCGCGCTGCATCGCCTGCTGCATCGTATGCCGCTGCAGCTGCACCATGCGCGCCGCGCTGCGGCGCAGGCGCAGGGCCAGTTCGCGCTGGTCCGGTACCAGCAGTTCGGCGGCCACCGACGGTGTGGGTGCGCGCAGGTCGGCAGCGAAATCGCTGAGGCTGAAGTCGGTCTCGTGGCCCACGGCCGAGACCACTGGCGTGCCGCTGGCAGCGATCGCGCGGGCCAGCGCCTCGTCGTTGAAGGCCCACAGGTCTTCCAGTGAACCACCACCACGGGTGAGCAGGATCACATCGTAGCGGCCGCTGGCATCGGCGGCCTGCAGCAACCGGGTGATCTGCGCGGCGGCGCTGCTGCCCTGTACCAGGGTCGGCAGCAGGTCCACTTCCAGCAGCGGGAAGCGCCGCGCCAGCACACTCAGCACGTCGCGCACGGCGGCACCGGTGGGCGATGTGATCACCGCCAGGCGTTGCACGTGCGCAGGCATGGGCCGCTTGCGCGCGGGGTCGAACAGCCCCTCGGCCTGCAGCCGTGCCTTCAGTTCCTCGAACGCGCGGCGCAGGGCGCCTTCGCCGGCCTCTTCCATATGGTCGAGCACCATCTGGTACTCACCGCGCGCGTCGTACAGCGTCACCTTGCCTCGCACCAGCACGCGCATGCCCTCGCGTGGCACGAACTTCAGGTACTGCGCCTTCATCCGGAACATGGCGGCACGCAGCTGCGCGCGTGCATCCTTCAGGGTGAAGTACAGGTGCCCGGAAGCGGGGCGGGCCACGCTGCCCAGTTCTGCTTCCACCCAGATGGCCGGGAAACTGCCTTCCAGCAGGTCGCGGGCCAGCGTGTTGAGCTGGCTGGGGGTGAGGATGTCGTTGTTGCGAGATTGCATGGATGCGGCGCGTGGCGGGTGGAACGGGGGCTCAGGATCGCACGTCAGGCTGCGCCGTGCTGGGCCAGCGCCCACTGCACGTGTTCGCGCACCACGGGCGAGGGATCGTTGGCGCGGGTATGCAGTGCGGCCAGTGCCTCGGCCGATGCCGGCGCATTGCCCAGCGCCACGGCAATATTGCGCAGCCAGCGTTCATGGCCGCTGCGGCGGATCGGGCTGCCCTCGGTGCGGCGCAGGAACTCCGCTTCGTCCCAGGCGAAAAGCTGGTCCAGGCGCGCGGTATCCAGGTTGTTGCGCGCGCGGAAATCGGCTTCGTCGGTGCGCTTGGCGAACTTGTTCCAGGGGCAGACCAGCTGGCAGTCATCGCAACCATAGATGCGGTTGCCGATCAGCGGCCGCATGTCTTCGGGAATGGCGCCGTCGTGCTCGATGGTCAGATAGGAAATGCAGCGGCGTGCATCCAGTCGATGCGGCGCGGTGATGGCCTGGGTGGGGCACACATCGATGCAGCGCGTGCAGGTGCCGCAGTGGGCCGTGGCCGCTGCATCGATCGGCAGCGGAATGTCGATGTAGATCTCGCCGATGAAGAACCACGAGCCGCCATGGCGATCGATCAGGCAGGTGTGCTTGCCGATCCAGCCCAGCCCGGCGTTGCGTGCCAGCGCACGTTCCAGCACCGGTGCGGAATCGACGAAGACGCGGTAGCCCAGCGGGGCGACTTCGTCGTTGATCTGCGTGGCCAGCTTCTGCAGCCGGTTGCGCATCAGCTTGTGGTAATCGCGGCCCAGCGCGTAGCGCGCCACGTAGGCGCGGCCGGGGTCGGCCAGGGTCGCCCAGGCTTCGGTGTCGTCCTTGTGGCTGTAATCCATGCCCACCGAAATCACCCGCACGGTGCCGGGCAGCAGTTCAGCGGGGCGGGCGCGCAGCGTGCCGTGGCGGGCCATCCAGTCCATGGTGCCGTACAGGCCCTGGCCCAGCCAATCGGCCAGGTGCGCTTCATCCTCGCCCAGCTCGATGCCGGCAATGCCGCAGCGCTGGAAGCCGTGCGCGCGCGCCAGATCGCGGATGCGCTGCACGGCCAGGGCCGGATCGAAGGGGGCAGGGGCAGGGGACATGCGCACCAGTATAAAATCTCCGCATGGCCAACCTTGCCGATCTGTTCGATTCCGCTGCCGCGCGTGCGCTCGATGCGCAGGCGTCGGCGCTCGCCGGCGATGGCGGCTGGGAGCTGATGGCCCAGGCCGGGCTGGCCGCGTGGCAGCGTCTGTTGCGGCACTGGCCGCAGGCGCTGCACGTGGGCGTGGTGGTGGGCAGTGGCAACAATGGCGGCGATGGCCTGGTGCTGGCCCGCCACGCGCAGCTGGCCGGGCGCCGGGTGAGCGTGCTGACCCAGCCGGGCAGACCGCCGGGCACCCCGCTGGCACGCCGCGCCGCGTCGGATTTCAAGTCCGTCGGGGGCGCGCTGACTGAGTTCGACGGTACGCTGCCCGACGCCGATGTCTGGGTGGATGCCCTGTTCGGCCTGGGCTTTGACCGTGCGCCGGAAGGCGTGGCCAAAGCACTGATCGACGCGTTGAACGCGCAGGGCTCACCGGTGCTGGCACTGGATGTGCCCAGCGGCGTGGACGCCGACCGTGGCAGCGTGCCCGGTGTCGCGGTACATGCCACGCTGACGCTGCAGTTCATCGTGCCGCACCGCGGCCTGTATACCGGCAGCGCACTGGAGCATGTGGGCGAACATGCCTTGGCTGCGCTGCAACTGCCCAAAGCGGCGTGGCAGGGCGTGGAAGCGGCCGCTGAATGCTGGACGGGTGATCGCCTGGCGGCGCTGCTGCCGCCGCGGCGGGCCAACACGCACAAGGGGGAATCGGGCCACGTCCTGTGCGTGGGCGGTAACCATGGCAGTGGCGGCGCCATCGCCCTGGCGGCCGAAGCCGCCCTGCGCGCGGGTGCGGGCTTGTTGAGCATCGGCACCCGTCGCGATCACGTCGGCCCGTTGCTGGCCCGTCTGCCCGAAGCCATGGCCCATGCGCTGGAAGACGGTGACGCGCTGCCGGCGCTGCTGGGCCGGGCCGGCGTGGTGGCGATCGGTCCGGGCCTGGGCCAGGACGACTGGGCGCGCGCGCTATTTACGCGGGTTATGGCCTGCGGCAAGCCGCTGGTGATCGACGCTGACGCCCTGAACCTGCTGGCCCAGGACCCGCACAGCATTGCCGATGCCATCCTGACCCCGCACCCCGGCGAGGCAGCCCGCCTGCTGGAAACCACTACCGCCGCCATCCAGGCCGACCGTGCCGGCAGTGCGCAGGTACTGGCGCAGCGCTATCACGCGGTGGTGGTGCTGAAGGGCGCCGGCAGCATTGTTGCTGCGCCGGGGCAGGCGCCGCGCCTGATCGCCGCGGGCAACCCCGGCATGGCCGTGGGTGGCATGGGTGACCTGCTGACCGGCATCATTGCCAGCCTGCGCGCGCAGGGCCTGTCCGCCTTCGACGCGGCGGCCGCTGGCGCGCTCCTGCACGCCCTGGCCGGCGATGCCGCTGCGGCCGATGGTGCGCGCGGCCTGCTTCCTACTGATCTGCTGGCGCCCCTGCGGCGGCTGGCCAACCCGGAACACCCCCGATGACTGAATTCTTCCTTGCCGATCCCGAGGCCACCGACCTGCTGGGCCAGTGGCTGGCCGCGACCCGTCCGCCGCAGGCGGTGGTTGAACTGCGTGGCGACCTGGGCGCTGGCAAATCCACTACCGCCCGTGCGCTGCTGCGTGCGCTGGGCGTGCAGGGGGCCATCCGCAGCCCGACCTACACCCTGGTCGAGCGCTATCCGTTGGCCAGCGGCGGCGAGGCCTGGCACCTGGACCTGTACCGCATCGGCCAGGCCGGCGAGCTGGATTTCCTCGGCCTGGACGAAGGCAGCGCGGTGTTGTGGCTGGTGGAATGGCCCGAACGTGGCGCCGGTGCGCTGCCGCCCACCGACCTGGTGGTGGCGCTGGACATCGAAGGCCATGGCCGGCGCGTCCGTCTCACTGGCACCAGCGACGCAGGCCGGGAATGGCTGGATCGGCTTCCCGATGGGGGCGACTTGCAGGCCATTTCTGTCGCCTGACGAGAACAAACATCGGCAGGTTACGGATTATTAAGGAAAAAGGTGTTGCATTCCGTTCAGCGCGGTGATTGAATCCTGAGCCATGCGCCTGGGGAACCGTCTCATCGCCATCTGTGCCGCCGTCGGACTGGGTCTGACGAGCGCGGCTGCGTGGGCGGGCGAGGTTCGCCAGGTGGTGCTGAACACCGGTTCGACTGGCACCCGCGCCGAGATCGCCTTGGTTGGCAGTGGCGGCTACAAGACCCTGTCGCTGTCTTCGCCCAACCGGCTGGTGGTCGATTTCCCCGACTCCAGCGCGGTGCGCAACCTGAAGATGCCGGCGGCGCAGGGCGTGGTTACGGCTGTGCGTACCGGCCAGCCGGTGCCTGGCACGTTCCGCGTGGTCTTCGACCTGGCCGAATCGGTGGCGCCGTTCCGCCCGCAGATGCAGCGCGAAGGCAATGAATCCAAGCTGGTGATCGAGTGGCCCGGTGACGGCGCTGCACCGGTTGCCAGTGCGCCGGCCGCGCAGCCCCCCGTTGCCAGCCCGGCGCCCGCGCCCACGCCGGCGGCGCAGACCGCGCAGACCCGCGGCGATGCGGCCCGCGCCACCGCGCTGCTGACCGCGCAGGTGCAGCAGCAGGCCAGCGCCAGCGCGGCGGCTCCGGTGGCACCGGCGCCCGCACCCACCACCACGCCGGCACAGGTAGCTGCAGCGGGCACTGTGGCCGCCAGTACACCGCCTGCCGGTTCCCCGGCCGCCATTCTGGCCGGGCAGCCGACCCGCGCCATGGTCAGCACGCCGGCCGCACCGGCGCCGACGCCCGCAGCCCCCACCGAGGCGCCGCGCCCGGCCATGCCCAGCGATGCCTCGCGTATCCGCATGCAGCCCGGCATGCGTCATCTGGTGGTAGCGATCGACCCGGGGCATGGCGGCCAGGACCCGGGCGCGATCGGCCCGACCGGTAAGCGCGAAAAAGACGTGACCCTGGCGGTTGCGCGTGAACTGGCGCGCCAGGTCAACGCAACGCCGGGCCTGAAGGCCTTCCTGACCCGCGACAGCGACGTCTTCATTCCGCTGCCGATGCGTGCGCAGAAGGCGCGTGCGAACAAGGCCGACATCTTCATCTCGATCCACGCCGACGCCGCGGAAAACCGCTCGGCCACCGGTTCGTCGGTGTACGTGCTGTCCACCAAGGGCGCGTCCTCGCAGCGTGCGCGTTGGCTGGCAGACAAGGAAAACGCGGCCGACCTGGTCGGCGGCGTGCGCCTGCAGCAGACCGAAGGCACCCTGGCCAACGTGCTGCTGGACCTGGCCCAGAGTGGCTACATGAAGGCATCCGAAGACGCGGCCGGGCACGTGCTGGGCGGGTTGAAGCGGATCGGCAACAACCACAAGCCGAACATCGAGCGGGCCAACTTCGCGGTGCTGCGCACCTCGGACATGCCGGCCATGCTGGTGGAAACGGCGTTCATCTCCAACCCGGACGAAGAGCGCCGCCTGATCGACCCGGCGTACCAGCGCAAGGTTGCCGGCGCCGTGCTGGATGGCGTGCACACCTTCTTCAGCCGCCAGCCGCCGCCGGGCACGCTGTACGCCGCCCGTGCCCAGGCCGAGATCGACGCCGCCGCCACCATGGCCGGCGGCAGCAAGTAGCCCCCTGCAGGTAGAGTCGACCGTTGGTCGACTACGCGCGCAGCGCGGGGCTTTGGGTGCCCGGCGAGGAGCAGTCGACTGACAG
>NZ_JACVUD010000144.1:0-6259 GCF_016624905.1 Stenotrophomonas sp. S49
GACGTACTTGCAGCGTCCCCTGCGCAACCCACCCGCCCGGCCACCCACGGACTGCGCGCACCGCGCCCAGCCACGAGGGGCTGCGCCGTTGGCTGGAACCCCGTCGAGCAAGCTCGACGCTACGGAACAGGCTGTTACCCGCATGGGGCATGTCGCCGTCACCACGGCGTGCCATGCTGGCGCCCTTGATTCCTGCCAGCGAGAACGCCCGCATGACCACCATCATCGCCCCGCGCGTCCACGACATCGGCGGCCTGGAAGTGCGCCGCGCCGTGCCCACGCTGCAGGCCCGCAGCATCGGTTCGTTCGTGTTCGTCGACCAGATGGGCCCGGCCATCATGCACCCCGGCACCGCCATCGACGTGCGCCCGCACCCGCATATCGGCCTGGCCACGGTGACCTACCTGTGGTCCGGCGCCATCGGCCACCGCGATACGCTGGGCTCGGACCAGGTGATCCGCCCTGGCGATGTGAACTGGATGACCGCCGGCCGCGGCATCGCCCATTCCGAGCGCACGCCGCCGCCGGATCGCGGCCACGACAACCCGATCCATGGCATGCAGACCTGGGTGGCGCTGCCGAAGTCGCATGAGGAAATCGAACCGGCGTTCTACCACCACGCCGCCGCCACCCTGCCCGAGCAGCGCCGCAACGGCGTCTGGCTGCGGGTGATCGCCGGCCGCGCCTACGGCGAGGAATCACCGGTGAAGGTCTTCGCCGATACCCTGAACGTGGCCATCGACCTGGACCCCGATGCCGAGATCGACATTGACAATGGCCACCGCGAACGTGCGCTGTACATCCTGGAAGGCCAGGCCCAGTTGGATGGCGTGGACATTCCCGCCCAGCACCTGGTCATTCCCGAAGCCGGTGCCATCGGTCGCCTCCGCGCAAAGACGCCGGTGAAGGCCATGCTGTTCGGCGGCGAGCCGCTGGATGGGCCGCGCCACCTGTGGTGGAACTTCGTGTCCAGTTCCAAGGAACGTATCGAACAGGCCAAGCACGATTGGGAAGCCGGTCGCTTCGGCACGATCCCGGGTGACGACAAGGAATTCATTCCGCTGCCGCAGTATTGACGGCAGTCGAGCACGCTCGACTCTACGCGTTGTACACATGTTCATCACCGGCCGCCCACTTCAATGCGACCGCACGCATCCGCGCGCCTCAATGGAGTGCACGTCATGGGCATGGGCAAGCGCTTGGCCGCCGAATTCCTCGGCACGTTCTGGCTGGTGTTGGGCGGCTGTGGCAGCGCGGTACTGGCCGCCAAGTTCGGCGGCGACGGCAATCCGCTGGGTATCGGTTTCCTCGGCGTGGCGCTGGCGTTCGGCCTGACCGTGGTCACCGGTGCCTATGCGTTCGGCCATGTGTCGGGCGCGCATTTCAATCCGGCCGTCAGCGTCGGCCTCTGGGCCGGCGGCCGCTTCCCGGCCCGCGATCTGCTGCCGTACATCCTGGCCCAGTGCGTCGGTGGCCTGCTGGCGGGCTTCATCCTGCTGCAGATTGCGTCCGGTGTCAGCGGCTTTGCCATTGATGGCAGCCAGGCCGGCGCGTTCGCCAGCAATGGGTACGGCGCCCTGTCGCCGGGCGGCTACAGCGTGGCGGCCGCTTTCCTGTGCGAAGTGGTGCTGACCGCGGTGTTCCTGGTGGTGATCATGGGCAGCACGCACGGCAAGGCGCCGGCTGGCTTTGCGCCGCTGGCCATCGGCCTGGCCCTGACCCTGATCCATCTGATCAGCATTCCGGTGACCAACACCTCGGTGAACCCGGCCCGATCGACCGCCGTGGCCTTCTTCGCCGGCAGTGGGGCTACCGGCCAGTTGTGGCTGTTCTGGGTGGCGCCGCTGCTGGGCGGCATGATTGGCGGGATGATCTACAAGTGGGTCGGCAGCGACCGGTGATCTCCGCCGCGTCCATTGCGGCCGTCATCCGGCCGCAATGGTTACATCTGCAACCGCAATTTGTGCGATCGCTCACGTTCCGTTAAGGTCGGCTTGACCACCCGTGCACGTGCCGGGAACGTCGGCATCCGGGGATGGGATGCCCGCGCCGCCGGTGCCATCGGCGGGGACTCTAGGCCACACCACCTTGGGGGAATGCATGAAGTTCGTGCCTGTTCTGTTGTCGAGCCTGTTGTTTGCCGCGGCCAACGCCGCCGCACAGGCGCCGGTTGACTGTCCTGCGCTGCCAGCCAGCAGTGGCCTGCAATGGCAACAGCAGGTGCAGAGCGATTTCCTGATCTGCCGCGCCAGCACCGCCGACGGCCGCGAGGTGCTGAGCCTGATGCTGAGCCAACGCGATCCCAACATTCCGCTCAGCCGCTCGCTGCGCGAGGAAAAGGGCAGCTTCGGCGGTGAATCGATGTACTGGTACAAGCCCGACCTGGGCGGCCAGCAGCCGCCCGGCTATGCCGAGCGCCGCATCAGCGTGGTCAAGCTGGACAAGGGCCGCTACGCGCAGATCGCCCTGTACCCGGGCAGCACCCAGGAAATGGGCAGCCTGCAGCAGTTGGCGCAGGGCATGAGCCTGAACCCCACTGCCGTGGCCGACGGCCGCTGAATGAACGCGGGGATGACTGCCTGGCAGCCTCCCCGCCATCCCCCCGACCGATCGCTAGCGCCGGGCCGTGCCCGGTGAACGGCGTTGCGTGGGCGCGGGAAAAAACGCCGGGTGGGACCCGGCGCTACCGCTCAGAAGCGGCCTTCCTGGAAATCGACGAAGGCCTGCATCAGTTCCTGCCGGGTGTTCATCACGAACGGCCCGTGGCGCATGACCGGCTCGCGCAGCGGACGGCCCGCCACCAGGATCAACCGCGCGCCCTCGGCGCCGGCCGACACGTGCAGCTGCTCGCCACCGCCCAGCACGGCCAGTTCCTGCCGCGCCACATCGCGCGCCGCATCCTGCTCGCCCACGGTCAGCGCACCTTCGAACACATAGGCGAAGGCGTTGTGGCCTTCCGGCAGCGTGTACGCCCAGGCGCGATCCGGCGCCAGGGTGATATCCAGATAGACCGGATCGGTGGCCGGCTGCGCGATCGGCCCTGCGGTGCCATCGACCGTACCGGCGATCACCTTCACCTGCACGCCGTCGGCCGGCTGCGCCACCGGAATGCGCTCGGGCGCGAACTCCTGGTACTTCGGCTCGGTCATCTTGTCCCGCGCCGGCAGGTTCACCCACAGCTGGAAGCCACGCATCTGCCCGCTTTCCTGCTCGGGCATTTCCGAATGCACCAGGCCGCGACCGGCGGTCATCCACTGCACGCTGCCCGGGGTCAGCAGGCCTTCGTTGCCGTGGTTGTCGCGGTGCCGCATGCGCCCGTCCAGCATGTAGGTGACGGTCTCGAAGCCCCGGTGCGGGTGCTCCGGGAAACCGGCGATGTAGTCCTCGGCGCGGTCGGTGCCGAATTCATCCAGCAACAGGAAGGGGTCCAGATCCGGCAGCGAGGGGCCACCGATGACCCGGGTCAGGCGCACGCCGGCGCCGTCGGACGTGGGCATGCCACGGATCGTGCGCAGCACGCGCACCGGCTCGGGAAGACTCATGGCAACTCCTGTGGGATGGATGCCCAAGAAGATGGACGCTGCAGCGCGGCGGGCCAATGGATGGCGCCGCAACCGATTGTTCCATTGCTGGTGTTTGCCGCGCGTCATGTCCGCCGCGCGGCATCGCCTGCGTTGTGTTCGACCAAAGTACTACCGAAGAAGGCTCCCGTGGACATTGACCCTGCCAAGGGCACGCGGGACTCTTTCACTGTCTTTCCGGGAGAGAGCACCTCATGAAAGGGTTTTCCAAACTGGGCTGGGCCGCACTGGCCCTGCTCGGCGCGTTCTGTCTGGGCACCGTCGCCCTGCGCCGCGGCGAACACATCAACGCACTGTGGATCGTGGTGGCCGCGGTATCGCTGTATCTGGTTGCCTATCGCTACTACAGCCTGTTCATCGCCAACAAGGTGATGCAGCTCGATCCGACCCGGGCCACCCCGGCGGTGATCAACAACGACGGTCTGGACTACGTTCCTACCAACAAACACGTGCTGTTCGGCCACCACTTCGCCGCCATTGCCGGCGCCGGCCCGCTGGTGGGCCCGGTGCTGGCCGCACAGATGGGCTACCTGCCCGGGCTGCTGTGGCTGGTGGTGGGCGTGGTGTTGGCCGGCGCAGTGCAGGACTTCATGGTCCTGTTCCTGTCCAGCCGCCGCAACGGCCGCTCGCTGGGTGACCTGGTGCGCGAGGAAATGGGCCAGGTGCCTGGCACCATCGCCCTGTTCGGCGCCTTCCTGATCATGATCATCATCCTGGCGGTGCTGGCCATGGTGGTGGTGAAGGCGCTGGCGGAAAGCCCGTGGGGCATGTTCACGGTGATCGCCACGATGCCCATCGCGATCCTGATGGGCGTGTACATGCGCTACATCCGGCCGGGCAAGATCGGTGAGATTTCCGTGGTGGGCCTGATCCTGCTGCTGGCCGCGATCTGGTTCGGCGGCAAGGTGGCGGCCGACCCGGTCTGGGGCCCGACGTTCACCTTCACCGGTACCCAGATCACCTGGATGCTGATCGGCTATGGCTTCGTCGCTTCGGTGCTGCCGGTGTGGCTGCTGCTGGCCCCGCGCGATTACCTGTCGACCTTCCTGAAGATCGGCACGATCATCGCCCTGGCCATCGGTATCGTGGTGGTGATGCCGGAACTGAAGATGCCGGCACTGACCCAGTTCGCCGCCAGCGGTGACGGTCCGGTGTGGAAGGGCGGCATGTTCCCGTTCCTGTTCATCACCATCGCCTGCGGCGCGGTGTCCGGTTTCCATGCGCTGATTTCCTCGGGCACCACGCCCAAGCTGCTGGCCAATGAAGCGCACATGCGCTACATCGGCTACGGCGGCATGCTGATGGAATCGTTCGTGGCGGTGATGGCGCTGGTGGCTGCCTCGATCATCGATCCGGGCATCTACTTCGCCATGAACAGCCCGGCAGCGGTGATCGGTGCCGACGCCGTTTCGGCCGCGCACTACATCACCAATACCTGGGGCTTCACCATCACCCCGGAACAGTTGAATGCCACGGCGGCGGCGATCGGTGAACCGACCATCCTGCACCGCGCCGGTGGTGCGCCCACGCTGGCGGTGGGCATCGCGCAGATCCTGCACGAGGCCATTCCCAGCAGCAGCGACGCGATGATGGCGTTCTGGTACCACTTCGCGATCCTGTTCGAAGCGCTGTTCATCCTCACCGCCGTGGATGCCGGTACCCGCGCCGGCCGCTTCATGCTGCAGGACCTGCTGGGCAACTTCGTGCCGGCCCTGAAGAAGACTGAATCGTGGACGGCCAACATCGTCGGCACGGCCGGCTGCGTGGCGCTGTGGGGCTACCTGCTGTACACCGGCGTGGTCGATCCGTTCGGTGGCATCCAGACGCTGTGGCCGCTGTTCGGCATTTCCAACCAGATGCTGGCCGGTATCGCGCTGATGCTGGGCACGGTGGTGCTGTTCAAGATGAAGCGTGACCGCTACGCGTGGGTGACTGCCGTGCCGGCCGTGTGGCTGCTGATCTGCACCACCTATGCGGGCTTCATCAAGATCTTCGACAGCAACCCGGCGCAGGGTTTCCTGGCACAGGCGCACAAGTTCCAGGCCGCCATTGCCAGTGACACCATCACCGCACCGGCCAAGAGCGTGGCGCAGATGCAGCAGATCGTGGTGAACGCTTACGTCAACACCGGCCTGACCGCGCTGTTCCTGCTGGTGGTGGCCTCGGTGCTGGTGTATGCGATCAAGACCATCCTGGCTGCCCGTCGCAACCCGCAGCGGACCGACCGCGAGACCCCGTACGTGGCGCTGAAGCCGCACGAAATGGTGGATCTGTAATGAGTACCCAACTGGTTCCGGTAGGCCAGTACCAGGCGCACCGCCGCATCTGGCGGCGCCTGGTGCAGACCGCGCGGCTGTGCTGTGGCATTCCTGATTACGACAACTACGTCCGGCACATGCTGGAAAAGCATCCGGATCAGGAACCGATGGACTACAAGACGTTCTTCCGCGAGCGACAGGAAGCGCGATACGGCGGCCGCAACGGCGGGCGCTGCTGCTGAGGTGCTGTGTGGGTGCCGGGCTTGCAGCCCGGCGCCCGCCGATTCAACAGCGAGTGCAACTGCAAGAGCGTCGGCTCTGGGTTTCTGTTTGTTTGGCGGGGCGGTGTCGGATTGCCGGTGACGGCGGAACACACGCGGGGTCAGATCCGTTTCCCGAAGGGAACGGATCTGACCCCAT
>NZ_JACVUD010000145.1:0-6252 GCF_016624905.1 Stenotrophomonas sp. S49
CGCGGCATGGATGCCGCGGCCAAGCCCCCATGGATGGGTTAACGGCGTCCCCGCCTGACCCCACCGCCGCGGCCAAGCGCGATAGATCCAGCCCACCGCACCCGCCACGAGGGGCTCCGCCGTTGGCCGTATCCGCGCCGGAGGCGCGATAATGCACCGATGGAAACCGTCCGCATCGCCACCCGCAAGAGCCCGCTCGCCCTCTGGCAGAGCGAACACGTCGCCGACCGCCTGCGCCAGGTCCACCCGGGCCTGCACGTGGAACTGGTGCCCATGAGCACCCGCGGCGATGAGGTGCTGGATCGCTCACTGGCCGCCATCGGCGGCAAGGGCCTGTTCCTGAAGGAGCTGGAGCTGGCCATGCTGCGCGGTGAGGCCGATTGCGCGGTGCATTCGCTGAAGGATGTGCCGATGGAACTGGATGCGCCCTTCGCGCTGCCGGCCATGCTGACCCGGCACGACCCGGCCGATGGCTTCGTCTCCAACCTCTATGCCTCGCTGGATGCGCTGCCGATCGGTGCCCGCGTGGGTACGTCCTCGCTGCGCCGCCAGGCCCAGTTGCGCGCACTGCGGCCCGACCTGCAGCTGCTGGATCTGCGCGGCAACGTGAACACACGCCTGGCCAAGCTGGACAACGGCGGCTACGACGCCATCGTGCTGGCGGTGGCCGGTCTGGAGCGCCTGGGGCTGGGCAACCGCATCGTGGCGCGCCTGCAGCCGCCGCAGTGGCTGCCGGCGCCGGCGCAGGGCGCGGTGGCGGTGGAGTGCGATGGCGGCAATGCACGCCTGATGGCCTTGTTTGCCGGCCTGGATGACGCGGCCACGCGTGCCTGCGTGGAAGCCGAGCGGGCGATGAACCGCGCGCTGCATGGCAGCTGCCATGTGCCGGTGGCGGCCATCGCCCAATGGCAGGGCGATGATCTGCACCTGCAGGGCCTGGTGGGCAGTGCCAGCGACGGCCGCGCGGTGCGCGCCGAAGCGGTCGGGCCGGGCAGCGATCCGGACACGCTGGGCCAGCAGGTGGCGAAGATGCTGCTCGATGCCGGCGCCGGCGAACTACTGAACGTCTGACCGGACCGGGATTCCGTAGCGTCGAGCTTGCTCGACTGCTGTTGGCCAAGCAGTCGAGCATGGCTCGACTCTACAAAACCGTTTCTTATTTGAACTTGTAGACCACGTTCATCGTGGTCAGCGTATCGGTCTTGCGCTTGTCGTCGGCCACGTCGCTGTTGTAACGCGCCTGCCAGCCGGCCTTCAGCGCCAGGTGTTCGTTCATGCTCACCGACACGCCGAAGTCGTTCTGGCCGAAGGTGTTGTACGAGCCCGATTCCACCAGCAGGTTGTTGATCAGGTCGGTGTTGTCGGTCAGCGAGTACTTCAGCTCGAACTGGCCCTGGCCGATCAGGCCGGTACGGGTGCGGTCGTCTTCGGTGCTGTGGGTGCGGCTGACACCGGGGCCGATCAGCGCGTCGAAGTAGAAGCGCTCGGTGTTCCACAGGCGGGTACCGTAGCCCAGGCCGAACGAGCTGCGGCGGTCGTAGGTGGCGAAGTCATCGCGCTCGAAACGCACCTTGGCCGACAGCTGGCGGTGCTCGCCCAGCTGCAGCGCGCTGCCGGCGCTGCCGGTGTAACGGTTGGCCGTGGTGTTGGTGCGGCGCGTGGTGGTGCCGTCGTCGTTGGTTTCGGTCACCTTGGAACTGGAGCGCAGGCCGAACAGATCCATGGTGTGCACCCAGTCATCGTCGGTGTAGCGCAGGCGCAGGCTGCCGTTGAAGCTTTCGGTGCTGCTGTTGCCGCGCGCCGACGCGAAGCCCAGCTCGCCGCCGCTGCCACTCCATGGCGAGGTCATCGCCGCCAGTTCGGATGCGTCCTGCGCGTAGGCCAGTGGCGCGCACAGCAGCAGGGGGACCAGCAGGGACAAACGCAGGGACATCAAGGCTTCTCCGAAGCGGTTAACAACCGGTGATGATACTGGATGGTCGATGACAGGCCGACCCATCGCGGCGCGCGCTTCAGCAGGCGTTGCCGCCACTGCCCCATTCAGGGCAGATCGACGCGCAGCGCAGGGTCGTTGAAGCGCGAATAGCGCAGCCGCAGCTGGTAGGGCCCATCCTGGGCGGTGCCGCTGCGCATGATCTGCCGCGGCAGGCCCTGGTCGTCCACCCAGTAATCCAGGTGTTCGCCGGGGCCGCTGCGCAGCCGGTAGTGGCGCGTGGCCACGCCGTCCAGCGATTGCTGGCCCAGGTCTTCCACCTGCAGGGCCGCCGGGTCGGCGTCGGCCGGCACCGGGCTGCGCCATTTTTCCAGGGCGCCCGCCGGCAGCGGCACCTGGCGGATCGCGCCTTCGGCCTGCAGGAACAGCGTGTCGCCGATGATGATCTGCGCCCCGGCCGGGGTTTCCACCCGGAAGCGGTCCGGTGCCACGAAGTCCATCGCGCTGCGCACCGGGCGCGGGCCGCCGCGCACGTCCAGCTCGGCGTGGAAGCTGCGCAGGGCGGCAAAGCGCTGGCTCGCGGCCAGCACCGCCTGGGCCGCATCGGCAGCGGGCACCGGCGTGGCCGCCGTGGCCGGCGCGGGGGTGCGATCGCAGCCGGCCAGCAGCAGGCAGGCCAGCAGGGGCAGGGCGGGCAACCGGCGCATCGGGCATGTCCATGGGGTGGGGGCGCCCACGATAGCCCAAAGCCCCCACACAACGCCCGCGACTCGGACATAATCGGGGGTATGGACCGATACGAACGCATCACCGCCCTGCATCGTCTGCTCAAGTCCGCTCGCTACCCGGTGACGGTGGCGACGCTGCAGGACAAGCTTGCCTGTTCCCGCGCCACCGTCTACCGCGACCTGGCCTTCCTGCGCGATGCGCTGATGGCGCCGATCGAGGGCGATGGCGAGGCCGGCTTCCGCTACCAGGCCGATGAAAGCGATCGTTTCGAGCTGCCGGGTCTGTGGCTCAGCTCGGAAGAACTGCATGCCCTGCTGGCATCGCAGCACCTGCTGGCGCGCACCGGCGGCGGCGTGCTGTCGTCGGTGCTGGCGCCGCTGCAGCAGCGTATCGAGGGCCTGCTGGCGGCCCAGGCCGGCGTGTCCAGTTGGCCGGTGGACCGGGTGCGGGTCATTCCGCACCGCGGCCGCAAGTTCGACGAAGCCAGCTTCCGCACCGTGGCGTCGGCGGTGCTGGAGCGCAAGCAGCTGGCATTTGAATACCGCGCCCGTTCCACCGACGAGCCGACCCGGCGCACGGTGTCACCACAGCGCCTGACCCACTACCGCGACAACTGGTACCTGGATGCCTGGGACCATGACCGCGAAGCCCTGCGCAGTTTCGCCGTCGATCGCGTGTACAAGGCGCGGGTGGTGGACGAGGGCGCCAGGGACGTGGCCGACACCGAACTGGACGAGCAGCTGGGCGCCAGCTACGGCATCTTCTCCGGCGCGCCCAAGGGCTGGGCGACCATCCTGTTCAGCGCCAAGGCGGCACGCTGGGTGGCCGATGAGCACTGGCATTCCAAGCAGCAGGGGCGTTTCCTGCCCGATGGCCGCTATGAACTGAAAGTGCCCTACAGTGTCTCGCGCGAACTGCTGATGGACGTGCTGCACTACGGCTCCGACGCCGAGATCGTTGAACCGGTGATGCTGCGCGAGCAGGCCAAGGCGCTGCTTGACCTGGCCCTGAGCAACTACGAAAAATCCTGACCCTCCCCCCGAGAGACCCCCTGCACCCATGAAGAAGACCCTGTTGCTGCCCTTGTTCGCCGCTGCGCTGGCCCTGACCGCCTGCGGCAAGTCCGGTGAGCCCTCGCAGAAACTGGTGGTGGCCGCCACGGCGGTGCCGCACGCGGAGATCCTGGAGGTGGTCAAGCCGATCCTGAAGCAGGAAGGCGTGGAACTGGACGTGCGCGTGTTCAACGACTACGTGCAGCCCAACGACCAGCTGGTGCAGAAGCAGGTGGACGCCAATTACTTCCAGACCGAGCCGTACCTGGATGCCTACAACCGTGATCGCAAGACCGACCTGACCAAGGTGATCGGCGTGCACATCGAGCCCTTCGGTGCGTACTCGCGCAAGGTGAAGTCGCTGGCCGAGCTGCGCGAAGGTGCCGACGTGGTCATTCCCAACGATCCCAGCAACAACAGCCGCGCGCTGATCCTGCTGCACAAGGCCGGGGTGATCGAGCTGAAGGACCCGACCAACGCGCTTTCCACCCAGCGCGACATCGTGTCCAACCCGAAGAAGTTGAAGTTCCGCGAGCTGGATTCGGCGATGCTGCCGCGCGTGCTGAACCAGGTGGACCTGGCCCTGATCAACACCAACTACGCGCTGGATGCCGGCCTGAACCCGACCCAGGATGCGCTGGCGATCGAGAGCAAGGATTCGCCTTACGTGAACTTCCTGGTGGCGCGCCCGGACAACAAGGACGATGCGCGCGTGCAGAAGCTGGCCAAGGCGCTCACCAGCCCGCAGGTGAAGACCTTCATTGAAACCAAGTACAAGGGCTCGGTGCTGCCGGCGTTCTGATGTTGGGGTAGCGCCGGGCCATGCCCGGCGTATCCGGGATTCGCCGGGCATGGCTCGGCGCTACCTATCTCAATCGACGTGGAAGGCCAGGGTTGCGGCCACGGCCTGCTGCCAGCCGGCGTACAGTTTTTCCCGGCGGGCCGCCTCCATCTGCGGCTCGAACCGCCGGTCCAGGCCCCACTGCGCGGCAATCTGCTCGCGGCTTTCCCAGAAGCCCACCGCCAGCCCGGCTAGATAGGCCGCGCCCAGCGCGGTGGTTTCGGTCAACCGCGGCCGCAGCAACGGCACGCCCAGGATGTCGGCCTGGAACCCGGCCAGGAAATCATTGGCGATCGCGCCGCCATCGGCGCGCAGCTCGCTCAGCGCGATGCCGGCGTCGGACTGCATGGCATCCAGCACGTCGCGGGTCTGGTAGGCCATGGCCTCCAGCGCGGCCCGTGCGAAATGCGCCTTGCTGGTGCCACGCGACAGGCCGAACATCGCCCCGCGCACGTCACTGCGCCAATAGGGCGCGCCCAGGCCCACGAAGGCCGGCACCAGGTACACGCCGCCACTGTCGGGCACCTGCGCAGCCAGCGCCTGGCTCTGGCTGGCATGGTCGATCATGCGCAGGCCGTCGCGCAGCCACTGCACCACCGAACCGGCCACGAAGATCGAGCCCTCCAGGGCGTATTCCACCTTGCCGTGCAGGCCCCACGCGATGGTGGTCAGCAGGCCGTTGCGTGAACGCACGGCCTGGTCACCGGTGTGCATCAACATGAAGCAGCCGGTGCCATAGGTGTTCTTCACCCGGCCCGGGCTGAAGCAGGCCTGGCCGAACAGCGCGGCCTGCTGGTCGCCGGCGATGCCGGCAATGGGAATGGGGTGGTCGAAGAAGAACTGCGGCCGCGTATGCGCGTAAACCGCACTGGAATCGCGCACCTGCGGCAGCATGGCACGCGGGATGTCCAGCAGTGCCAGCAGGTCGTCGTCCCAGTCCAGCGTGTGGATGTTGAACAGCAGCGTGCGCGCGGCATTGCTGTAGTCGGTCACGTGGGCCTGACCCCCGCTCAGGTTCCACACCAGCCAGCTGTCGATGGTGCCGAACAGCAGTTCGCCGCGCTCGGCGCGCTGCTGCGCACCGGGCACATGGTCCAGGATCCAGCGCACCTTGGTGGCCGAAAAATAGGCGTCGATCAGCAGCCCGGTGCGCTCGCGCACCAGCGCTTCGTGGCCGTCCGCGCGCAGGCGCTCGCAGATGGCCTGGCTTTGCCGCGACTGCCAGACAATGGCGTTGTGGATCGGCTGGCCGGTGGCGCGGTCCCACACCACGGTGGTCTCGCGCTGGTTGGTGATGCCCAGCGCAGCGATCTGGCGCGGATCGATCTGTTCGCGGCTGAGCAGTTCGGTCAGCGTGGCATAGACGCTGGTGAGGATCTCGCGCGGGTCATGTTCGACCCAGCCGGGCTGCGGAAAGATCTGCGCGAATTCGCGCTGCGCGCTGCCGACGATATCGCCGGCGTGATCGAACAGGATGGCGCGTGAACTGGTGGTGCCCTGGTCGATGGCCAGCACGTAGCGGGGCGTCATGGAGCGTCTCCGGTGGCGATGGGGAAATCCTACGGCATCGCGATGGAAGGGGCGGTGTGCGGGATTGCCGGGGAATCGAATCGACGGCGTGGCGTGGGATTGCCGCGGAGCCGTAGAGTCGGGGGGGGGGGGGGGGGGGGTGGTGGGGGGGCGGGGCGGGCGCCCGG
>NZ_JACVUD010000146.1:0-6136 GCF_016624905.1 Stenotrophomonas sp. S49
GGGGGGGGGGGGGGGGGGGGGGGGGGGGGGGGGGGGGGGGGGGGGGGGGCCCCCCCCCCCCCCCACTCAGAACATTCCTTAGAACTTGAAGACGTACGACACGCCGTACACCAGCGGATCGATGTTCACCGTGCCGATCTTCTCGCCGTCCAGCTTCACCTTGCTGTCGATGTCGATCCAGCGCATGTCCACGCGCAGGGCGCCCTTTTCGCCAATGGCGAAGTCCACGCCGGCATGCGCGGCCAGGCCCCAGGAGTCTTCCAGCTTCAACTTGCTGCCGGCCAGCGCGCCGGTGGTGTCTTCGCTGAAGAAGGTGGTGTAGTTCAGGCCGGCACCCACGAACGGGGACACCTTGCCCTTGCTGTTGAAGTGGTACTGCAGGGTGACCACCGGCGGCAGCTGCTTGCTGCTGCCCACACGGCCCAGGCCGTTGATGTTGATGTCGTGCTTGAACGGCAGCGCGGCCAGCACTTCAATGCCCAGATTGTCGGCAATGAAGTATTCGCCGGTAATGGTCGGCTTCACATCATTGTCCACGTCCACCTTCAGGGTGCCGCCGGCCAGCGAGCCGTTGTTGGACTTCGGCGCGACCTGGTGGACGCCGGCCGAAACGGTCCAGTCGCCCTTGGACTGGGCCATGGCCGGGGCGGCAGCCAGTGACAGGGCGGCGGCCAGGCTGGCCAGGATCAGGGGGGAATGCGTGCGCATGGGGGTGTTCTCGTTGCGGGGTTGATGGGGCCAGTGTCGGCCTCACGCCGCGCTAACGCTTTGATCCGGATCAAATCCCCCCGGCGGCCCCTGCCAGCAGGGGGCTGGCCCACGGTGGTCAGGCCCGGTTTGCTAGACTTGTGGGCCCTATCCATCCCGCCGCACCTGTCGCGGCCGCAGGAGCTTGAGAACATGGCAATCAAGGTTGGTATCAACGGTTTCGGTCGCATCGGTCGCAACGTCCTGCGCTCGGCGGTGCTGAACTTCGGCGACGACATCGAAATCGTGGCCATCAACGATCTGCTGGAGCCGGACTACCTGGCGTACATGCTCAAGTACGACTCCGTGCACGGCCGCTTCAAGGCCGACGTGGCCGTGCAGGGCAACGACCTGCTGGTGAACGGCAAGAAGATCCGCCTGACCCAGGAACGCGATCCGGCCAACCTGAAGTGGGACGAAGTCGGCGCCGACGTGGTGCTGGAAGCCACCGGCCTGTTCCTGACCAAGGAAACCGCACAGAAGCACATCGATGCGGGCGCGAAGAAGGTGATCATGTCGGCTCCGTCCAAGGACGACACGCCGATGTTCGTGTTCGGCGTGAACGACAAGACCTACGCCGGCCAGGCGATCATTTCCAACGCGTCGTGCACCACCAACTGCCTGGCCCCGCTGGCCAAGGTCATCAACGACAAGTGGGGCATCAAGCGTGGCCTGATGACCACCGTGCACGCGGCAACCGCCACCCAGAAGACCGTTGACGGCCCGTCCAACAAGGACTGGCGCGGCGGCCGTGGCATCCTGGAAAACATCATTCCCTCGTCCACCGGTGCGGCCAAGGCCGTGGGCGTGGTCATTCCGGAACTGAACAAGAAGCTGACCGGCATGAGCTTCCGCGTGCCGACCTCGGACGTGTCGGTGGTCGATCTGACCGTCGAGCTGGAAAAGGAAGCCACCTACGCCGAGATCTGCGCCGAAGTGAAGGCACAGAGCGAAGGCGCGCTGAAGGGCATCCTGGGCTACACCGAAGACAAGGTGGTGGCCACCGATTTCGTCGGTGAAACCCACACCTCGGTGTTCGATGCCGATGCCGGTATCGCCCTGGACGGCACCTTCGTCAAGCTCGTGTCGTGGTACGACAACGAGTGGGGCTATTCCAACAAGTGCCTGGAAATGGCCAAGGTCGTCGCGGCCAAGTAAGGCCTGCGAAGATCGCCGCACGAACCCCGGCCTGGCCGGGGTTCGTCGTTTATGGGGTCCGGGCATGCCGTAGCATGGGCGGGGTCGACCGCTGCCGTTGGGGCGCGGGTGCGGAGGAAAGACACGCAATGGAAGCCTTGATCGTTCTGGCGGTACTGGCCCTGCTGGCCGTTCCGCTGCTGCTGGTGGTGGCCCTGGTGATGATTGCCGGGCTGCGCCGCCGCGTGGCAGCACTGGAACAGGCCGTGGCCGCGGTGCCCGCCGTGTCGCCTGCGGCCCCGCCGGCGGTCGCGCCCGTCGCCGCGCCGCGGCGCGCCCCTGCGGCCGATCTGACCGAGCCGGTGCCGGCGCCCGCGCCCGCGCCTGTGGCCGCTGCCACGGCCGCGCCCGTGACGCCGCCGCGCAGGCCCGCACCGCCGCCGCCGCTGCCCCCTGAACCCGTGCTGCCGCCACTGCCGGCCGAGCCTGCGCTGCCGAATGTCATCGAGCGCGCGGCCGCCGCCGTCAAACGCTGGTTCACCGAAGGCAATGTGCCGGTGAAGATCGGCATGCTGGTGCTGCTGGCCGGCGTTGCCGCGCTGCTGAAGTACGTCAGCGACCAAGGCTGGCTGGTGGTGCCGATCGAACTGCGCCTGGCCGGCATCACCGTGGCCGCGCTGGGCCTGCTGGGCTTCGGCTGGCAGCAGCGCGAACGGCGGCGCATGTTCGCCTTGGCGCTGCAGGGTGGGGCGATCGGCGTACTGCTGCTGACCGTGTTCGCCGCATTCAAGCGCTACGAACTGCTCAACGCAGGGTTTGCCTTCGGCAGCTCCATCGCCCTGGTGGCAGGGCTGTGCGTGCTGGCCGTGCTGCAGAATTCGCGCACGCTGGCGGTGCTGGGCATCCTGGCCGGCTTCATGGCGCCGCTGTGGCTGTCCACCGGCAGCGGCAACCACGTGGGCTTGTTCAGTTACTACGCGGTGCTCAATGCCGGCATCTTCGCCATTGCCTGGTTCCGCCCCTGGCGCGCGCTGAACCTGCTCGGCTTCGCTTTCACTTTCGGCATCGGCACGTTCTGGGGCGTGCTGCAGTACCGGCCGGAGCAGTTCGCCAGTACCGAACCCTTCCTGCTGCTGTTCTTCGCCTTCTACCTGCTGATTCCGCTGCTGTACGCGAGGCGCCAGCCGGCGGCGCGGCGTGACCTGGTCGATGGCAGCCTGGTGTTCGGCACCCCGCTGGTGGCGTTCTCGCTGCAGGCCGGCATGCTGCATACCCAGCCGATGACCCTGGCGCTGTGTGCGCTGGGCCTGGCGGCGATCTATGCAGTGCTGGCCCGCGCGCTGCTGGCGCGTGCGTCGTACACGGTGCTGGCGCAGTCGCACGCGGTGCTGGCGGTGGGCTTTGCCACGCTGGCGGTGCCGCTGGCGCTGTCGGCGCGTGCCACCGGCGCGGTGTTCGCGCTGGAAGGGGCGGGCCTGGCCTGGCTGGGCCTGCGCCAGCAGCGTTGGCTGCCGCAGGTGGCCGGCGCGCTGCTGCAGCTGGGCGCGGTCTTCGCCTTCGTGGTGGGCGCCGATTACTGGCACGCCGATGGCCGCTTCCTGCTGAACCCCACCGCCATTGGCGCGCTGCTGCTGGCACTGGCCGGGTTTGCCTCGGCATGGAGCTACCAGCAGCGCAGCCGCCATGACGTGGCCCTGGTGTATTACCTGTGGGGCCTGCTGTGGTGGTTCGGCGGGTTTGCCCATGACATCACGCGCTTCCTGCCGCTGCTGTCGCAGGCCGATGCGCTGCTGGTGCTGGTGGCCGTGACCGGCTGGTTGGCCGCCGAACTGCAGCACCGTCGTCCTGCGCGCGCGCTGGGGCTGACCGCGCTGGGCATGCTGGCGTTGGCCTTCCCGGTGGCGCTGTGGCAGAACGATGCCCATGCCCAGCCGTTCGCCGGTTACGGCGCGTTGGCCTGGGCGGTGTTTGCGGTGCTGGGCGTGCGTAGCCTGCTGTGCCTGCGCCGCAGCAACGGCTGGGTGGCCAGCATCGCGCAGTTCCTGTGGCTGCTGCTGTGGCCCTGCCTGTTGTCGCTGCTGGCCCTGTGGGGCGGCGATGCCGCCGCGCTGGCGCAGGGCTGGACCACCTTGCTGGTCACCCTGCCGTGGCTGCTGCTGGCGGCGCTGTCGCTGTGGCGCTGGAACGCGGTGAGCTGGCCGCTGGGCGAGCGCTTCGCGGCCGCACGCGCGCCGTTGCAGACCACGCTGTTCGCAGCACTGGCCCTGGCCTGGCTGGGCGCACTGCTGCAGCCGGGCGATGCAGCGCCGTTGGCCTGGCTGCCCGTGCTGAACCCGGCCGAGCTGACCCAATGGCTGGCACTGCTGCTGGGGGCTTACTGGCTGTACAGCGCTGAAGGGCCAATCGAGCTGCGGAAGCTGCGGGTGCCGCTGCTGGCCGTGGTCGGCTTCGTCACGCTTACCAGCACCGTGCTGCACGCCGTGCATCATTGGGGCGGCCTGCCGTGGAATGCCGGCATGGCCCGTTCCAGCCTGGCCCAGACCAGCCTGACCGTGCTGTGGAGCGTGCTGGGCGTGATCGCCTGGGTGTGGGGCTCCAAGCGCGGCCAGCGCGTGCTGTGGATGGTGGGCGCGGTGCTGATGGGCGTGGTGCTGGCCAAGCTGGTGCTGATCGACCGCCAGCACCTGGGCAACCTGCTGGGCATCGCATCGTTCATTGCCTACGGCCTGCTGTGCACGGTCGTGGGCTATCTGGCACCGGCCCCGCCGGCGGCGCCAACCGTGGAGAAAAACGCATGAAAACCTGGAGCGCGGTGGTCCTGCCGCTGCTGATGGCCGTCACCGGCAGCGTTGCCGCACAGGCAACCGATTACCGCCAGCACTACGCCGAACAATGGCCGTTGAGCCTGTCCAGCGCGCAGTCCGGTGCGTACCGGGTGGTGCTGGAGCCGGCCATCTATCGTCGCGCAGGAACGGCCGACCTGGCCGACCTGCAGGTGTTCAACGCCGCCGGGCAGGCACTGCCGTCAGCGCTGTTGGCGCCGGACCAGCCGCTGGCGCAGGCGCCGGTGCAGCGCGAACTGCCCTGGTTCGCACTGCCGCCACTGGCCGACGCACAGCGCAACGATCTGCAGCTGCTGACCGAGCGCGACACCGATGGCCGCGTGCGTCGGGTGGAAGCGCGCGTGGGCGCCGGCGCAGCCGCAAGCGGGCAGGGCGGCTGGCTGGTCGATGCCAGCGTGCTGGGCCAGCAGCCGTTGGCGGCGCTGGTGCTGGACTGGGCCGACAGCGGCCAGCCGCTGCAGGCGCAGGTGCAGGTCGATGCCAGCGACGATCTGCAGCATTGGCGTGCGATTGCCCGTGATGTGCCCCTGGTGGACCTGCAGCGCGCCGGCAAGCGCCTGCTGCAGCGTCGTCTGCAGATCGATGGCACCACCCGCTACCTGCGCATCCTGCCGCAGGGTAGTGCCGCACTGCCGGCGCTGCGCAGCGTGCTGGCCGAACTGCCACCGGCACCGGCTACCGTGCCCTGGGAATGGGTGCCGCTGCAGCCGCGCACGCAGGGCAAGGGCGAATTCACCTTTGAACTGGATGGGCGTTTCCCGGTGTCGCGCGCCGATGTGGCCAGCACCGGCAACAGCCTGGTGCAGTGGACCCTGTACAGCCGCGACGATGCCGATGCCGAGTGGCAGCGCCGCAGCGCGCCGTGGATCGCCTATCAGTTGCAGCAGGGCGCGGCGGGTCAGCGCCAGCAGTCGGCCTCGCAGCCGCTGGCGGGCACCTGGCGCGATCGCTACTGGAAGCTGGTGGCTGACCCCGCGCAGACCGGCGGCACGCCGACGCTGCGCCTGGGTTACCAGCCTGAAGTGATGGTGTTCCTTAGCCAGGGTGCAGCGCCGTATGCGCTGGCGGTGGGCAGTGCGACGGCGCTTCGGGCCGAAGCGCCGATCACCGTGTTGATCGAAGAACTACGGCAGCGTAACGACCCGGCCTGGCAGCCCACCCTGGCGCGTTTCGAAGGCAGCCCGGAAGTATTGGCCGGTGATGCGGCACTGCAGCCGCAGCGTGATTGGAAGGCATGGCTGCTGTGGGCGTTGTTGGGGCTGGGCGTGCTGGTGGTCGGTGGACTGGCGATCAGCCTGCTGAAGCAGAAGCCCGCGCCTTCGGCGTAGTGTCCTGCGAACGGCACAGCCCCTCGTGGGTGGGTGGTTGGTCGCGTAGAGCAGAAGCCGCGCTTGGCCGGGCGGGTGGGC
>NZ_JACVUD010000147.1:0-6063 GCF_016624905.1 Stenotrophomonas sp. S49
CCCCCCGCCCGGCCCAGCCGACGAACCACGCAATGCCGCCCAGCCACGAGGGGCTGCGCCGTTCGCCGGCAACCCAACTGAATCGATTTCATCTGCAACTGTCATCGGGATCGTGTCTAATACGCGTCCCCACTGCTGCACCCCACACCCATGTCCCTGCATTCCCATGGCCCCGCGCCGTGCGACGACGCTGACGGCCACCTGGTCACCGCCGGTCCGCTGACCCCGCCGCCCGACAGCGCCGGCACCCCAGCCGACGACAAAGCACTTCGCCATTCCGTCGCCGAAGACGTGCAGGGCATGGTGCTGGCCATGCTCGTGGCCTCGCTGGGCCTGGCCATCTTCGCCAAGGGCGGGCTGATGATCGGCGGCATGGCCGGGGCAGCCTTCCTGCTGCACTACGCCATGGGCTGGAACTTCGGCCTGGTGTTCGTGCTGGTGAACCTGCCGTTCTACTGGGTGGCCGTGCGCCGCATGGGCTGGGAGTTCACCCTGAAGACCTTCGCCGCGGTCACTGCCTGTGGCGTGCTGACCGACATCCTGCCGCGCTGGGCGGACTTCTCGCACATGGCGCCGCTGTACTCGGCGCTGGTGGGCGGCGCGCTGTCCGGCCTGGGCATCCTGTTCTTCATCCGCCACCGGGCCAGCCTGGGCGGCATCGGCATCCTGGCGGTATATCTGCAGCGCACCCGCGGCTGGAGTGCCGGCAAGGTGCAGATGTCGTTCGACGCCTGCCTGATGGTGGCCGCGTTCTTCGTGCTGTCGCCGTCGAAGGTGATGTATTCGGCCATTGGTGCAGTGGTGCTCAGCCTGGTGCTGATGTTCAACCACCGCCCCGGTCGGTACATGGGCGTCTGATCGCAGGCAACGCGTTCACATAGCATCAGCCGGGCCATGCCCGGCGGATCTGCATCAGCGGCCGGCCGCCTGCAGCCACGGCGGGGCCAGCTTCAACAGCCGCGCATGCACCGGGCAATCCTCGGCGTGCGCACCGGGCAGGTAGCCCAGGCTCATCAGGAATTCGCCGGTGATCTCGCCGCCGGTGAAGCGGAACGTCTTCTTGAACAGCTTCACCCAGTCGGCCTTGCTGCGCGGGTGGTGCGCATCCAGCCACGCGGCGAAGCTGCCATGCTGTGCGCGCAGCTGCTGGATCACCTGCGCGTTGTGGATCGCGGCCAACACTTTCAGCCGGTTGCGGATGATGCCGGTGTCCGACAGCAGGCGTTCGATGTCCTGCTCTGCATAGGCCGCCACGCGGTCCACGTCGAAGCCAGCGTAGGCCGCACGGAAGCCCTCGCGCTTCTTCAGGATGGTTTCCCAGCTCAGCCCGGCCTGGTTGATCTCCAGCACCAGGCGCTCGAACAGTTCGCGTTCATCGCGCTGCGGGAAGCCGTATTCATGGGCGTGGTAGTAATCGTGCACCGGATGGCCCGGGGCGATGAAGCAGTATCCGCTCATTTGCTGCGCCTTTTACCGAAGTCGTTGTTGTACTGCAGGGTGGACGCCTGGTCATCCAGCAGGAACTCCGGCCAGCGGCTGTCCCGCAGTTGTAGACGGCCTTCACGCAGCGCCTGGTTGGCGGCCTCTGCGCCGAAGTGGATCTGCCCCACGTCCGTCCATTGTCCCTCGTCCAGGGTGTGCAGGTCGCACTGCGGACCCCATGCCCTTCGGATCTGGCACAGCAGCACGTCCGGCTGCCCGTCGCCGTCCAGGTCGCGCTGCAGGGCGATGCAGCCCTCGTTGCTGGACAGGCACTCGGTGCTGTCCAGGTCATCCAGCACCGCCTGCCACCAACTGTCTGGCGGCGATGTGCTGCCCTTGGCCAAGTGGATGCGCGCCTTCAGCGTGGCCAGGTCGTAGACGCCGGCGTCCGCCAGGCTCTCCATTTGATAGCGGTGCAGCTTCTTGCCGCTCAGTTGCTGGGCAATGATGCTCGAGGCGCGGCGGTCGGCCTGGATGGCGGGGTCCTGCTGCAGCCTGCGCAGCGCTTCCACGCCCCTACGTCCGCTGTGTTCGCGCAGGTAATTGACGTCGCGCACCACCAGTTGCGCGGGGTTGCTGCGCAGCCGCTCGGCCACACTGGTCGCGGCGATGCGCGCCGGGTCCAGTATGGGGGAATTGCCCAGCACCGCCACAGCGACGACCACCCAGCTCATCACCCGGTTCACCGGTTCCACGCCCTGCAGCCAGCGCTGCCCGGGCCGGACCACGGCCAGCGCGTAGCCCAGGGCGTAGCCGGCGGTGATCAGCGCGGCGGCCGTGGCCCAGAAACGATCAATGGTCCAGCCGTACTGGCCGATGCGCAGCGCTAGTGCGTACAACGCCAGTCCGGCGTAGATCGGCAACGTCAGCAGGCTGGCTTCCACCGCACGCCGCAGCAGGCGCGGGTAGGGCAGTTCACTGTCGCTGCGCTGGTACACGGCATTGACCAGGCAGATCAGCAGCAGCGCCAGGGTCAGCAGCTCCTTGGCTGGCGAACGGTGACCTGCGCTGCTCATCAGCCCGGTGAAGGGCAGCGACACCACGAACAGCACGGCGATGAAGGCCAGCAATGGCAGCAACGCGCGGCAGATCGCGAACAGCACCTGGCGGGTGATCTGGATGGCGCGGTGCTGGGTGCGCCCGATCAGCACACCGAACCCGGCCAGGGTGCCGGTGGCCAGTGCCACGAAAGCGCGCTCGGCGAACAGTTGCTCGAAGAAGGTCACCCCTACCAGCGTGAACAGGGCGGCCCACAACCACAGCAGCATCCAGCCCAGGCCGGTGAACACCGCCGCCTGCAACAGCACCAGCCCGTTCTGCCAGGCACGCTCGAACAGGGCGGTGTGGTCGGCACGCCAGGACCCATGCTGCAGCCGGAACTGCCACCAGGGCAGGGCCACGAAGGTCGCCACCGCCAGACCCAATGCCAGCGGATCACGTAGCTCGGAAATCCAGATGCCTTCCATGCCACGCAGGTTCCAGCCCACCCAGCCGGCCAGCGCCACCACCAGCAGCGATGCCAGCGCCGCATGCAGCCACAGCCGGCGGTCCTTCAGCTCGACCAGGGTCAGGCCGAGCGCCGTGGGCACGGTCAGCACCCATGCATTCCAGCCGTAGCGGCAGGCAATATCCTGGAAGGGCGTGGTGTCGTTCAGTTCCTGCGCGGCGTACAGCGCCAGACCCTGCAGCAGTGCGATCAGTACGATCATGCTGCGCGTCGGCCACGCCAGTGGTGCGTCCTGTTGCATGGGGTTTCCTCCTTGGATGCGGCCATCCTAGACCATGCCTTCGCGCCCGCGTGCGGCCCCAGCAGGTAGAATGGCCGCCATGCCTGTAACGCCTACTTCCCTTGCCGACCACCTGCTCGTCGCGCTGCCGTCGCTGACCGACGCCACCTTCGCCCGTACCGTCGCCCTGATCTGCCAGCACGACGAGAACGGCGCCATGGGCGTGCTGGTCAACCAGCCGTCGGAGTACACGCTGGGCGAGGTGCTGGCGCAGATGGACATCGCCACCGGCGATGGCGAGCTGCAGGCGCGCATGGTGCTCAACGGTGGGCCGGTACACCCTGAACGCGGTTTCGTCATTCATGACGATGCCCGCGCGTGGGATTCCAGCCTGGCAGTGGGCAACGGTCTGTTCCTGACCACCTCGCGCGACATCCTGGAAGCCATGGCCCGCGGCGAAGGCCCGACCAATGCGCTGGTCACCCTGGGCTGCGCCGGCTGGGGGGCAGGGCAGCTGGAAAGCGAACTGGCCGAGAACAGCTGGCTGACCGTGCCGGCCGATGCCGAAGTGGTGTTCCAGCTGCCGCTGGAACAACGCTGGCAGGGCGCCGCGGCACGTATCGGCGTGGACCTGTTCCGCCTGACCGACTACAGCGGCCATGTCTGAGCCGGCCGTGATCCGCCGCGATGGCACCGTGCTCGGCTTCGATGTCGGCTCGCGACGGATTGGCGTGGCCATCGGCAGCGCGTTCGCCGCGCATGCCCGCGCGGTGGCCGTGGTCGATGTGCACGGCAACGGCCCCGACTGGGCCGCCGTGGAGCGCCTGATCAAGGAATGGAAGCCCGACGGCCTGGTGGTGGGCGATCCGCTTACCCTGGATGGCCAGGACCAACCCAACCGCAAGCGCGCGCAGGGCTTCGCCCGCCAGCTGCGGGAACGTTTCAAGCTACCAGTGGTGATGATCGACGAGCGTTCCAGCTCGGTCGAAGCCGCCCGCCGTTTCGCCGTTGAGCGCGCCGAAGGGCGCAAGCGCCGCCGTGATGCGGCCGCGCTGGATGCCGTGGCTGCGGCGGTGATCATCGACCGCTGGCTGTCGTCCCCCGACGACGCCATCCCCATTCCCTGACTGCACGACGCCTGCCATGACCGCCCAGCAACTCGATGCCTCCGGCCGCCTGCGCCACCTGTTGACCCTTGAAGGCCTTCCCCGCGAAACCCTGGTGCAGCTGCTCGACCGCGCGGGCCAGATCCGCGATGCGGCCGTTGGCCGGGTTGGCAACAAGCGCCAGGTGCTGGCCGGTTCGGCGGTGTGCACGCTGTTCTTCGAACCGTCCACCCGCACCCGCAGTTCGTTCCAGCTGGCGGCACAGCGCCTGGGCGCCGACGTGCTGAACTTCGATGCCTCCACGTCTTCCACGCGCAAGGGCGAGACCGCCTGCGACACGTTGAAGAACCTGGAAGCGATGGGCGTGCGCGGCTTCGTGGTGCGCCACCCCGACGATGGAGCGGTGGCGGCACTGGCCGCCGCGGCCGGCGAGGGCACCGCACTGGTGAACGCCGGCGATGGCCGCAGCTCGCACCCGACCCAGGGCCTGCTGGACATGCTGACCCTGCGCCAGGCCAAGGGCCCGGACTTCTCGAAGCTGAAGGTGGTGATCGTCGGCGACGTGAAGCACTCGCGCGTGGCCCGCACCGATCTGCACGCGCTGCGCACGCTGGGCGTGGGCGAGATCCGCGTGTGCGGCCCGCAGTCGCTGCTGCCGGACGATGAAACCCTGAAGGGCTGCGTGGTCGGCGACGACTTCGACGCCATGCTGGAAGGTGCCGATGCGCTGATGATGCTGCGCCTGCAGCGCGAGCGCATGGAAGAAGGCCTGGTGCCGTCGCTGGAGCAGTATCACGCCCAGTACGGCCTGACCGCCGCACGCCTGGCCCGTGCCGGCAAGGACGCCGCCGTGCTGCACCCGGGCCCGATCAACCGCGGCGTGGAAGTGACCGACGAAGTGGCCGACGGCCCGCAGTCGTGGGTGCTGCGCCAGGTCGCCAATGGCGTGGCCGTACGCATGGCCGTGCTGGAAACCCTGCTGGGTTGATAGCGGTATTGGCGGGCACACACCCCGCCCTGGTAGGTGCCAACCTCGGTTGGCACACGCAGCGCTCTGGTAGGTGCCAACCTTGGTTGGCACTATTCGTCAGTGCCAGTGGATCCCAGACAACCACATAGCGATTCCAGCTCCCATTCGCACCACGCGTGTCGATATTGCCCGACCTGTGCCGCCAACCCAGCTCTGATCGGGTTACCCATCAGATACATCGCATGTCGGTACAGCGATTCATCCGATCGAATCGCGTGATCGTGATAGCCGCCATGCCAAAAGCGCCCGATTCGCCCTAAAGATCGATTCACCTGTTGTGCCGTGCGCGACTTGAATCGCTTCATCACCGTTTCAATTGTTCCTGCGCGCAGTTCGACCAGCCAATGAATGTGGTCGGGCATGACCACGCACGCAATGGAACGGGTGAAGCCTTCCTGGTCGAGGCGCTGGAATTCGCGGATTGCCAGTTCTGCGGCAGCATCGCTGGCAAGCAACGGGGCGCGGCCATGCACAACGGTGGTGAGGATGTAGCTGAGGCCGATGCTGGAATGACGGCCGAGCAGAAGTCGAGCGCTGTTCATGGAGGCAAGCATGGGCGGGCCTGCCTGCGGTGAATATCGGGGAATGACTTGGCTTTGGGTAAGCGGGTGCCAACCAAGGTTGGCACCTACCGGAGCGGTGTGGGTGCCAACCAAGGTTGGCACCTACCGGAGCGGTGTGGGTGCCAACCAAGGTTGGCACCTACCGGAGCGGTGCG
>NZ_JACVUD010000148.1:0-5885 GCF_016624905.1 Stenotrophomonas sp. S49
GCGGCATGGATGCCGCGGCCAAGCCTACAGGGACGTACTTGCGGCGTCCCCGCAATCCGACACCGCCCCGCCATCCCAAGGAATGCCCGCTTTTGACGTTGCTCCGGCCGTTGCCGTTGCTCCAAGCAGGTGCAGGGCTGCAAGCCCTGCCGAACCCCCTCCTGCGGTAGGGTGGGCCGGTGCCGCGCTGCAGCTTGGCTACACCGCGCATTTGATTACACTTGAAACTTGTTTGCCCACGACTCCGGACACCCACCCATGAAGCTTGGTTCTTTGAAGGAAGGCGGCCGCGACGGCACCCTCATCGTCGTCTCGCGTGACCTGCGCCACGGCGTACGCGCCACCGGCATCGCCGCCACCCTGCAGCAGGCGCTGGAAGACTGGAGCCACATCGCACCGCGCTTGAACGCGCTGTATGAATCGCTGAACGCCGGCGATGCCGATGGCGTGTTCGACCTGGACCCGCAGGCCCTGGCCGCGCCGCTGCCGCGTGCTTATGAATTCGTCGATGGCAGCGCCTACCTGCCGCACGTCGAGCGCGTGCGCCGCGCCCGTGGCGCCGAAGTGCCGGAAAGCTTCTACACCGACCCCCTGATGTACCAGGCCACCAGCGCCGCCTTCTACGGCCCGCGCGATGCCGTGAAGGTGGTCAGCGAGGACTACGGCATCGATCTGGAAGCCGAACTGGTGGTGATCACCGACGACGTACCGATGGCGGTCAGCGCCGAACAGGCCGCCGGCCATATCCAACTGATCGGCCTGGTGAACGATGTCTCGCTGCGCAACCTGATTCCCGGCGAACTGGCCAAGGGCTTCGGTTTCCTGCAGTCCAAGCCGCGCTCGGCGCTGTCGCCGGTGTTCGTCACCCCCGATGAACTGGGTGATGCCTGGCAGGACAGCAAGGTGCACCTGCCGCTGCTGACCCACATCAACGGCGCCTGGTTCGGTGCTCCGGAAGCCGGCGTGGACATGCAGTTCAACTTCGCCCAGCTGATCGCCCATGCCGCCAAGACCCGCCAGCTGGGCGCCGGCGCCATCGTCGGCTCGGGCACCATCGCCAATGAGGACACCAGCAAGGGGGCGTCCTGCTTCGCCGAACAGCGCACCGTGGAAACCCTGCGCGACGGCAAGCCGAGCACGCCGTTCATGTCGTTCGGCGATGTGGTGCGCATTGAAATGCTTGATGCCGCCGGCAACAGCATCTTCGGTGCCATCGAGCAGCGCATCGAACAAGCGGCCAAGCCCTGAGCATGGAGGCGGCGATGGACATCCTGGTTGATGACGGCCCGGTCGACGACGGCATCGTGCTGTACACCTACTGGCGATCCAGCGCCGCCTATCGCGTACGCATCGGCCTGGAGCTGAAGGGCCTGGCCTGGGAAGGCCGGCCGGTGCATCTGGTGCGCGACGGTGGCGAGCAGCATGCCGGTGCCTATGCCGCGCTCAACCCGCAGCAGCTGGTGCCGACCCTGCTGCACGACGGCCATACGCTGAACCAGTCGCTGGCGATCCTGGAATACCTGGACGAGCGCTTCCCGCAGGTGCCGCTGCTGCCGGCCGACGCCGCCGGCCGTGCGCGCGTGCGCGGCTTGGCACAGCTGGTCGCCTGCGATATCCACCCGATCAACAACCTGCGGGTGATGCAGTACCTGGAGCGCGATCTGCAGGTGCCGGCCGACGCGCGCACGCAGTGGACGCTGCACTGGATGGCCGAAGGGCTGGCGGCGATGGAAACGATGCTAGCCAGCAGCGGCGACACCGGCCGTTTCTGCCACGGCGATCGTCCCACCTTGGCCGATCTGTGCCTGATGCCACAGCTGTACAACGCGCACCGGTTTGGACTGGACCTGGCGCCGTACCCGACGCTGCGCCGCATCGAGGCCGCCTGCCAGACCGTGGACGCTTTCGATCGCGCCCGCCCGGAGAATCAGGTTGATGCGTCATTCAATGGCTGTCTTCAATGGGAAATTTGCAGTCATCGGTGCTGTAGTTGTCGCTGCCGGGGTGGCGATAGGCGCGGCTATGTGGTTCCGAACGGGATCGGTTGAGCCAATCTCGGGCACCGATGCAGGTTCGGATTCGTTTTCCGGGCTGGTCAAAGCGGGGGGGCGGACGATGGCGAGCATTGGAGCAAGCTCCCTTGTTGAAGGGGGGATTGATTCTCTCCAGGTGCCCGCGTCGCAGCTTGCGGCCAGTGACCCGCGGCTGGTTGCACTGTCCAAGGCAGAGCTGGCTTGGCTTGAGAAGCATTACTACCCTACACAGGCTGAACTGGATGCTCTGGATAGGATGGACCTGAAGGAACTTGCGCGATCAGCTGATCCGAAATCGAGGATGTTGTACGGCATTGCTCTCATCCGGCGAGATCAAGTGCCAGGCGCGATGCCTGCATTGAAAAATGCCGCCACGCTGGGAGCTTTCTATGCATACGAGGAGGCTGCCGCAGCCGAGTACGCAATGCTTACCAAGAGGGGAATGGACGCTCAGACGGTGCAGGACATGCTGCGAGCGAAGGTCGAAGTCGCCAAGATTCTGGGAGATCACCGGGCGGAGTATCTCCTTGGTAGGAACTTGCCAAGCGGATCGGTCGCCAATCCCGCTGCCGTGCAGCAGTACACGACTGAGTTTCTGCGGCAGCTGGGTATGAATGCACAGCTCATGGGCGTGAGTGCGTCCGGTCCAGATCCCCGGCCCAATGCGGATCTGTGGAGTGATGTCACAAAGCTGGGGAATTCCGGCTCAGCTGACGAACAGATCGACGTCTATAGCCGCAAGTGATCTCACGAGATGAACCCTGACATCCGGTTTTCAGCAAGTCCGGTGTGGGTGGCATCGTTGTTTGAGCAGGCCTCGCAATCAGCAACGATTGCGAGGGCCGCAGCAGCAGTTCAGCCAGACGGTCCTTCGGCCCTGTTTGCGCCGCGCCGCCACGCGGCAACGACGAGGGCAAGCCGTGATACTTGGCCAAGCGTGTGACCCTGTAGTTATCCGCGCGCGTGGCCGCCCTGCGCATTCACCAGCATCTGCCGCAGGTCCTCGCGGAACAGTCGATAGCCGGCCTCGCGGCGCGCATCATCGCCCTGCCGCAGCACCCACGCCGGGTGCACCGTGGCATAGCCGCGGGTGCCATCGTCCAGCGTGTGCCAGCGCCCGCGATCGCGGGCCAGGCTGAAGTCCCGCCCGAACACGGCCATGGCGGCGGTCGCTCCCAGGCACACGATCAGCTGCGGCCGCACCCGCGCGATCTCGCCCAGCAGCCAGGGGCGGCAGGCATGCACGTGGCGGCTTTCCGGCCGCTTGTGCAGCCGCACCTTGCCGCGTCGCTCGTGGTGGAAATGCTTCACCGCGTTGGTCAGGTACAGCGTGGCGCGGTCGATGCCCAGCTCGGCCAGCGCACGGTCCAGCAGTTGCCCGGCCGGGCCGGCGAACGGGCGACCGCTCAGGTCCTCCACATCGCCGGGCTGCTCGCCCACCACCATCACCCGCGCATCGGCCGGGCCCTGGCCGAACACGGTCTGCGTGGCCGGCTCCCACAGCGGGCACTGCTGGCAGGTGCTGGCCTGCGCGCGCAGCGCCGCCAGGCTTCCATCCACGGCAGGGGCCGGCAGCACCCGCGCCGGCACCCGCCGTGCAGGTGCCTGGGCGGGACGGTCGTGCATGTCCTGCACCCGGCCTGCCGCCTCGCGCACCAGGCCCGGCAGCAGCTGCGCCTCGGGCAGGTGCCGCCAGTACTTGGCCGGCATTTCCTGCTGCATCATGCGGGTGTTCAGCCGCGCCGGGTTGAAGATGCTGGCGTAGTAGGTCTGCCACAACGCCTCGCGCGCATCCTCGGCCGGCGCATCGTCGCGCCGGCCACCCGGCCCGAAGCTCAACGCCTGGCCGTCCCACTGCACGCTGCGGCCGGGGGTCAGGATCGCCCAGCGCATGCCGGCGAAGCGGCGCGCGAAGAACGGTGCCACGCGGTCCACGATGTGGTGCTCCGGTTCGAACCAGGCAATGAACGCGTCCTGCTCGCCGGGCACTTCACGGAACCGCACGAAGGCTTTCATCTTGTGCGTGTCGCGGCGCACCGCCTGGGCCATCGCCATCGCCCGCAGCACGTCGGCGTCGGTCGGGTTGGACAGCACCGCGCGTTCGCCATGGGTGATCCGCCACAGCAGCCGGTACAGCAGGGCCATGCGTTGTGGTTCGCGGTGGCACAACACGGTCGCGGCCAGCTCCAGGAACTCGCGCGGCACGCCGGGTTGCGCGCCCGGCGCCGGGCTGGCCGTCGCGTCGGGCAGGGCAGGGGCGTCCAGCAGCGAGGCCTCATGGCCCGGCAACCAGTCCAGCTGCGATGGCGGAACCGCAGCCAGCAGCGCCCCGCGCGCGCCATCGCGCCAGGCCTGCAGCGACCAGGGCGGGTCCACGCGTAGCGACCAGCGCTGCACGTCAGGCCGCCGGTGGCGCGTCGAACAGCGACCCCTGGCGCGGCGGCGGCGCCAGCCGCGCACGCAGCGCGGCTGGATCGTCCAGCGCGCTGCGCGGGTGGTGGTCGGCCAGCTGTACGAACGGCAGCAGCTTGCTCATCGGCGCCTTCAGGCGTGCCACGTCGGCCACCCGCAGCCGTCCGTGCCGGCGCGCCATCAGCACCCGCTTCACGTTGCGCACGCCCAGGCCCGGTACGCGCAGCAGCAGTTCCTTTGGCGCACGGTTCAGATCCACCGGAAAACGCTCCGGGTGCCGGATCGCCCAGGCCATCTTCGGGTCGATATCCAGATCCAGCATGCCGTCGCCGCCGTTGTCGGTGATTTCATCCACGCCGTAGCCATAGAAGCGCAGCAGCCAGTCGGCCTGGTACAGGCGGTGTTCGCGCTGCAGCGGCGGTGGCTGCACCGGCAACTGGCGGCTGGCGTCGGGAATGGGGCTGAAGGCCGAGTAGTAGACCCGGCGCATGTGGTAGTTGCCGTACAGCCGATCGGCGCTGAGCAGGATCTGCTGGTCGCTGGCGCCGTCGGCACCGACGATCATCTGCGTGCTCTGCCCGGCCGGGGCGAATCGCGGCGGGCGCGGGCGGGCGCTGCGCGTGGGCGTGGATGTGGCCGCCACGGCAGGCGGCGCGCGGCGGGCCTCCTTGGCCTCGTCGATGCGCCAGCGCAGTTCACCCATCGCGCCGCGGATGGTATGGCTGGTCTTTTCCGGGGCCAGTGCGGCCAGCCCGGCATCGGTCGGCAGTTCCACGTTGATGGACAGACGATCGGCATGGCGGCCTGCGCTGGCCAGTAGTTCCGGCGACGCCTCGGGAATGGTCTTCAGGTGGATGTAGCCGGCGAAGCGATGCTCCTCGCGCAGCTGCCGGGCCACTTCCACCATGCGTTCCATGGTGTAGTCGGCGTTGCGGATGATGCCGCTGGAAAGGAACAGCCCTTCGATGTAGTTGCGCTTGTAGAAATCCAGGGTGAGCGAGACCACTTCTTCCACGCTGAAACGCGCGCGGGGCACGTTGCTGGAGACACGGTTCACGCAGTACGCGCAGTCGTACACGCAGAAGTTGGTCAGCAGGATCTTCAGCAGGGACACGCAGCGGCCATCGGGCGTGTAGCTGTGGCAGATGCCCATGCCCTCGGTGCTGCCAATGCCGCCGGACGTGCGCGAATCGCGTTTGCCGGCGCCACTGGAGGCGCAGGAGGCATCGTATTTGGCGGCATCGGCCAGGATGGCCAGCTTGCGAAGGGTTTCCATGGCCGAAACCTACGCAGGGGCTGTCTCATTCGGTGAGACAGCCCCTTAACCCTTCAGGATTCCCGCCGGGCATGGCCCGGTGCTACCCGTAACGGTTCCAGGTAGCGCCGGGCCCTGCCCCGCGGGGGGGGGCCGAAACCCGGGGGGGTTGTGGGGTGGGTGGG
>NZ_JACVUD010000149.1:0-5649 GCF_016624905.1 Stenotrophomonas sp. S49
ACTTGACTGTTAATCAGGGGGTCGTTGGTTCGAGTCCAACTTCGGGCGCCACCTTTGAAAACCTGCATCGCGAGATGCAGGTTTTTTTTTGTGCGTGATGGCTGCACTTCGTAGAGTCGAGCTTGCTCGACTGCTGTGTGCGCGATGCAAGAGCCAGTCGAGCAAGCTCGACTCTACAAAGGCGGTGGCGCAGTCGAGCAAGCTCGACTCTACAAGGTCAGTGCGCCGCGCCAGAATGCGACCAGGGTGGCGATCGCCACCAACACGATCGCGCCGAACAGCACCGCTTCCCAGCGGGTGAACACGGCCTGCCCATGCTGGCGCCGGGTTAGCGCGAACAGCACCACGCCGGGCACATACAGCAGCACCGACAGCAGCAGGTTGTCCACGCCGCCGGCATAGACCAGCCACAACGCGTAGGCGCTGGCCAGCAGCGCAACGCCGAAGTCGCGCCAGCGCACACCGGTTTCGCCGGCATAGGCCTGGCCGCGCCAGGCCAGCTGCACGGCGAAGGCTGCCGACAGGAAATACGGCACCAGGCTCATCGACGCGGCCAGCAGCACCAGGCTGGTGTAGCTGCCCGAATTGAACAGCACCAGCAGCAGGAACAGCTGGATCAGGCCGTTGCTCATCCACAGCGCGTTGGCCGGTACGCCGCGCGCGTTCTCGCGGCCCAGGAAGGTGGGCATGGTGCCGTCGCCGGCGGCGGCATACAGCACTTCACCGCACAGCAGCACCCAGGCCAGCAGCGCGCCGAGCACGGAAATGATCGAGCCGATGATGATTACGGTAGCGCCCCATTCGCCGACGATGGCGCGCAGCACATACGCCATCGAGGGGTTGGGCAGGCCGGCCAGCTCGGCCTGCGACAGCACCCCCATCGACAGCAGGCTGACCAGCACCAGCAGCAGCCACACCCCCACGAAACCGATCACGGTGGCGCGGCCGACGTCGGCGCGGCGGGCCGCACGCCGCGAATAGATGCTGGCTCCTTCAATGCCGATGAACACCCACACCGTCACCAGCATCATGCCGCGCAGCTGCGTGCCCAGATCGCCCAGCGCAGGTGTACCGAAGAAGTCGGCGCGGAACACGTCCATGCGGAATGCTCCGGCGGCCAGCACCAGGAACAAGGCGATCGGGACCAGCTTGGCCACGGTCACCAGGCCGTTGATGATGGCCGCGGTGCGCAGGCCCCGCAGCACCAGCAGGTGCACCGTCCATAGCAGCAGCGAAGAGGCAACGAAGGCCACCGGCGTATTGCCCTCGCCGAACACCGGCAGGAAGTGGCCCAGGCCACTGAAGATCAGCACGAAGAAGCTGGCATTGCCCAGCACCGAGGCCACCCAGTAGCCCCACGCGGCGGAAAAGCCGATGTAGTTGCCGAAGCCCTCGCGCGCATAGGCGTAGATGCCGGTGTCCAGATCCGGCCGACGGTTGGCCAGTGCCTGGAACACGAAGGCCAGCATCAGCATGCCGGCGCCGCTCAGGGCCCAGCCGATCAGCGCTGCGGCCGGCCCGGCGCTGCGGGCCACGTTCTGTGGCAGCGAGAAAATGCCGGCGCCAACCATCGAACCGACGACAAGCGCGGTCAGCGCGGCCAGGCCCAGGCGTTGGGTGGAAGACGGCATGCGGTCGTGCCTCGCGCGGTAGGCCCCCATCATGGCGGCGTGCATGTGGTGAAAAAGCAAAGGCCCGGGACATGCCCGGGCCTTTGCAGTGCGGTTGACCTTCGTGGATCAGTTGAAGGTGTACTTGGCGCCGACGGTGAAGTAACGACCAATCGCACCGCTGAAGTGCAGCGGGTTGTAGTTGACCGCGCCGTAGGTGGACGGGTCGAGCGGGGCGATGCGGTCGAACACGTTCTGCACCGAAGCGTTCAGTTCAAACGCATCGGTGATGTTCCAGCGACCGGACAGATCGAAGGTGGTGAACGAAGAGATCTTCTCCACCGGCGTACCGTCTTCATAGAAGGCCAGGTAGTCGCCACCGCGGCGATCCTTGTTTTCCATGCTGTCGATGTAGTTCACCACGCCGCTCACGCTCCACGGCCCCTGCTTCCAGGTGGTGCCGAAGTTGATGCGGTCCTGCGGGGTGCCGATGCAGTTGGTCACGTCGCAGTTGCCGTGCGTGCCCACGTAGTCGACGGTGGTGTCACCTTCGGTGCGCTCGAACTTCAGCAGGTGGCTCCACTGCAGGTCCATTTCCAGCTGGCCCGGGCCCAGGTCGAAGGTCTGGCGGATATCGGTATCGATACCGCGCACACGCGACGAGTTGGCGTTCACGTACTGCGTGTTGACCGCCAGGATGGTGCCGCTGTTGGCCACGCCGCCGATGTTGTTGCTGTCGCGCAGGACGTTGCCGGCGGCGATGGCGTCGGCGGTGCTGCCCTGGGCGATTTCGTTGGTGCGCTTGATTTCCCAGGCATCAACCGTCAGCGAGGTGCTGGAGGTTGGCTGCAGCACGATACCCACCGAGTAGCTCTTCGACTCTTCCGGCTTCAGGCCGGAATTGGGGCGGGTGATGATCGCCACCGAACGCGCGGTGCACTCGTTGTCCGGATCGATGGCGCAGCGCACCGGATCGCGGGCGTTGGAGAAGGCGGCCAGGCCACCGTCACCGTTTTCGGCCGGGTTCGGCGCACGGAAGCCTTCGGCGTAGCTGGCGCGCAGGGCGATCCAGTCGGCCGGGGTGAACTTCACGCCCAGCTTCGGGGTGGCCTTGCCTTCACCGCTTTCGTACTTGTCGTAGCGCAGTGCGGCCGACAGTTCCAACTGCTCCAGCACCGGCGCGGACAGTTCGACGTAGCCCGCGTACACGTTCTGGGTACCGTCATAGGCCGAGTAGCCCAGGCCGATGATGTCACCCTGGTCGGTGTAGGTCTGCGGGGTCAGGCTGTTGCTGGTCTTGCGCCATTCGGTACCCATGGCCAGGCCGAGCGGGCCGCCCTTCAGATCCATCAGGCTGCGCGAGACGGTGAAGTCGAACATGTCCAGGCTGGACTTGGCGCGGGCACTGATGGTGGGCGAGATGTAGTCATACAGCGCCTGCGAATTCAGGCCGGCGTTGTCGCCGATGCGCCACACACCGCCGGCGCAGGCCGGGTCACCCAGCGCGCACTGCACGGCGCTGTAGCGCAGGAAGCCGGTGCGCTTGTTGACCAGGTCGGTGCCCGAATGCAGGTAGGCGGTGTCGTAGCTCCAGTCGCCCCAGTTGCCCTTCACGCCCACCAGGAAACGGTTGAACTCGTTGGTGTTGTTGGTGACGCGCGGGCCGACATCCCAGGCCGAATAGCGCAGGCGCGAGGCCTGGCCGGGAATCGGGTTGTCCGGATGGGTCGGGCTGAGCACCACGGCACCGTCGCCGCTGCTGGCGTTGACCGGGCCGCCGGGGTAGCCCCAGCCGCCGGAAACACCGGACGGCGTGTTGCTGAAGATCGTTTCCTTCTTCGAGTAGCCGATCTCGGTGTAGACCTCGCCGCCCTCGCCGAAGGCGAAGCTGGCGCGGCCGAACACGTTCACGTACTTCTCTTCCGGGCTCAGGTCGCGGTACAGCTGGGCCGGATTCCACAGGCAGCCCTGCGCCTGTGCGGTGGCATCGCTCTGGCCGGGAATGGTGGTCAGGTCGGCGCAGCCCGGAAGTGCAACCAGGAAGGCCGGGTTCTCATCGTCCACGTTGCGGTCATCGAACACCGAACCGTTCGGGCCCACGCCACCGGCGGTGCCGCCGGACAGGTAGGCGCCGCCCAGGAACTGCGCATCGGCGGCGTCATAGCCCCAGCGACGGATGTCACCGGTGCCGATCCACTTGCGGTTCTTGCGGTCGCTGATCTTGATCGCGTCGGTCTTGCCGACGTCCAGGCTGAAGAACGCATTCCAGCCGTCGCTGGACAGGTCACCGGTACCAGCGGTCAGCGTGGCCTTCTTGGCATCGCCGTCGCCATCGCCGGAAACACCGTAGGAACCGCGCAGGATCGCGCCCTGGAAGTCGCTGCGCAGGATGATGTTGACCACGCCGGCGATCGCATCGGAACCGTAGATGGCCGAGGCGCCGTCCTTCAGCACTTCCACGCGCTCGACGGCGTCAAGCGGAATGGTGCTGAGGTCGGTGAACACCTTCTGGCCGTCATCGGCCAGGCCGTAGGTGGCCATGCGGCGACCGTTCAACAGCACCAGCGTGGAGCCGGCGCCCAGGCCGCGCAGCGAGATGCCGGCGCCACCGCCGGCAAAACCATTGCCGAAGGTCTTGGGAATGGAACCTGCACCGTCGGAGGTGAGCGTCTGCAGGTATTCGGCCACGGTGGTCTTGCCACTGCGGTCGATTTCCTGGCGGGTCACCACCTGCACCGGCGAGGGCGTTTCGGTGTTGGTGCGGGGAATGTTCGAACCGGTCACGGTGATCCGGTCGAGGTTGGTGGCCTGGTCCTGTGCGAAGGCAGGGGAGACCACGGCGCCGGCCAGCAGCAGAGCGCCGCCGGTGAGGATGTGGGTAATGGAAAATGCCAGGTGGTTTTGGCGGCGGCTGGCGGGCCGTTGGATCGGGTGTTTCACAGCTTCTCTCCTGACTGGAAAACTCGAGCATCGAGGGCTGTCACCGGTGTGCCCCGGGACGCGTCAATCTAGGTTTCTGTCAGGTGACGACGTTGTGAAGTTTTACTGAATTCGTAACAGAAATGTGATCGCGACTGAAGAATTGAAGGCGCATGGCCGGCTTGAAGCGCAGCCCGCGTTGGAGCCGGCCCGGCAGGTCGCCGGGCCGGTCCATGGCTCAGTCGGGCAGGCTGAACTGCACCGGCACCATGCCGATGGCGGACACCGCCTGGCCATCACGCTCGGCCGGGACGAAGCGCCAGTGGCGCAGCACCTGCTGGCGGGCCGCCTGGTCCAGGCTGCGCGAGCCACTGCTGCGTTCAATGCTGACGTTCACCGGCTGCCCGTTCGGGTCCACTTCCACCCGCAGCAGCACCGTGCCCTGTTCGTGGTTGCGCAGGGCAGGCACCGGATAGCTCGGCGGCGGCGCGCTGCGGTACTGCAGCTGGGCGCCGGTGACCGGAGCACCCGGCTGCAGCGCGGGCGGCGCTTCCACCGCCACCTCGGCGGCCGCCGGCAGGATGATGCCCTGGGCCTCGTCGAGTGTTGCGGTGGGCGCAGGCAGGGGCGGGGTCACGGTCGGCACAGGCTGCGATTTCGGCACCAGCTTCACCACTTCCGGCTTGGGCGGCAACGGGGTGGGCTCAAGCGGCTTGGGCTCTTCCTTGGGGATGAAACGCACCGTGGTGTCATCGCGGGGCAGGGCGCTGATGGCCTGGTAGGTTGCCGGGATCAGCAGCAGCAACAGCGCGAGCAGGTGCAGGGCAATGGCCGCGCTCCAGGCGGCAATGCGGGCGGGGTCGAAGTGCAGGGATGCAGCGGGATACGTACGAACCATGGTCCACCTCCATGCCAGTGTTGAAGTCCTCAACGCACCAAGGCCGCCATCGGGGTTGCCGCACGCGGCTGGCAGTTCATCATTAGCGCCAGCCACGGGCCACTGCCTAGAGTCAGGTGCGACGCCGTTGGGCTGGGCTTCATGAAGCGGTAGCGCCGGGCCATGCCCGGCGGCGGTTGCGGTGCCGCTGCGCTCGCGGGGCATGGCCCCGCGCTACCGGTG
>NZ_JACVUD010000014.1:0-72014 GCF_016624905.1 Stenotrophomonas sp. S49
CCTCTGCGCCCGGGTTGCCCACCACCCCCCCCCCCCCCCGCCGGCCCCCCCCGCCCGCGGCCCCCCCCCCCCGGCGAGCGCGAAGCGCGGGGGCCTTGCCTCAACCACCGCCCAGCGCGTGCACGATCTCCACCACATCGCCCTCGGCCAGCACGTGCTCGCCATGGCGGCTGCGGCTGACGATCTGGCCGTTCACTTCCACCGCCACCCGGCGCTGCAGCAGCTGCTCGGCGGCGAGCAGGTCGTGGACGGTGGCCGGGGCGGGCAGGGTGCGGGGTTCGCCGTTGAGCTGGATATTCATGCCCGGCATTGTCGCTTATGGCCAGGTTGGATCGGAACCGTTGCAAATCCAGCGCAACGCCACCTCCGGCACAGTTGTTCCGGGGTGGTCCGGGCGACAATTCATGCGGCGGCGCAGCGTGAGCAATCGGCGGTACGGTGAAACCATTCACCGTGCGCCGGCGTACGTGTGCCGGGTTCCCGACATTTTCCCCCAGGAGTTTTTACATGCTGCTCAGCAAACGCCCGATCCGCTCCCTCATGGCGGCCGCGATCGCGCTGGCCGCGCTGCCGGCCATGGCAGGCGAATCCGCATTCAACAGCACCGTCTTCTTCGGTGACAGCCTGACCGACAGCGGCTACTACCGTCCGCTGCTGCCGGCCGATGCCCGCCCGGTGGCGGGCCAGTTCACCACCAACCCGGGTTGGGTGTGGGCGCAGTTCGTGGCCGACTACTACGGCACCAACGCCACCCCGAACGGTCTGGGCCAGAGCGGCGACAACTACGCCGTGGGCGGCGCCCGCGTGGGCACCGACCTGACCCAGCCGGCCTTCGGCAACGTGCCGGTGCCGTCGCTGAAGACCCAGACCGCCAACTACCTGGCGGCCAACGGCGGCAAGGCCGACCCGAATTCGCTCTATACCGTGTGGGGCGGCGCCAACGATCTGTTCGCCATTACCACCCCGACCCAGGCCCCGGCCGTCATCGGCGCGGCAGTGACCGACCAGATCGGCATCGTGGCCTCGCTGAAGCAGGCCGGCGCCGAGTACGTGATGGTGCCGAACCTGCCCGACGTGGGCATCACCCCGGGGTTCATCGACCGCGGCGCCGCTGGCCAGGCCCTGGGCACCTCGCTGTCCAACGCCTACAACAGCGCCCTGTATGGCGGCCTGAAGCAGGCCGGCATCGATTTCATCCCGCTCGATACCTACACCCTGCTGCACGAAATCATCGCCAACCCGGGCATGTACGGTTTCAGCAACGTCACCGGCCGCGCCTGCCTGGTGGCCTCGTCGCTGACCTGCAGCCCGCTGGCCTACGCGCGCCCGGACGCAGCCAGCACCTACCTGTTCGCCGATGATGTGCACCCGACCAGTGCTGCCCACCAGATGCTGGGCCAGTACGCCATTTCCATCCTGGAAGGCCCGCGCCTGCAGCAGGTGCTGAGCCATTCGGCGCAGACCATCGGCCGTTCGCGTGCCGACCAGGTCAGCCTGCACCAGAGCGGTCGTCCGGCCGATGGCCTGTCGTGGTGGGGCGGCCTGCGTGGCGACATGCAGCGCTACGACCACGCCGACGTGTACGACGGCATGGCCCCGGCCGGCCTGGCCGGTATCGACTGGGCGCGTGACGGCATGGTGGTGGGCGGCTTCGCCGGCTTCGGCCGCATGGACGCCGACTTCGGCAACAACCGTGGCGACTTCACCCAGAAGGACACCACTGCCGGTCTGTTCGCCGGCTGGTACGGCGAGCGCGTGTGGGTGAACGGCCAGGTCAGCTACACCTGGTTGTCCTACGATGTGAATCGCAAGGTGCAGCTGGGCCCGGCCACCCGCGAACACGGCGGCTCGCCGGACGGCAGCAACCTGACCGCGGCGCTGAACGCCGGCTACGAATTCGGCACCGAAGGCGGCTTCCGCCACGGCCCGATCGCTTCGGTCATCTGGCAGAAGGTGAAGATCGACGGTTACACCGAAAGCGCCACCGCCAACACCCTGGCCACCGGCCTGGGCTACGGCCAGCAGGATGTCGATTCCACCGTGGGCCGTATCGGCTGGCAGGCCCGCTTCGACGGCGGTGCCGTCAAGCCGTACGCGCAGCTGACCTACGACCACGAGTTCGAAGACACCAAGCAGGCCAGCGCCTGGGTGCAGAGCCTGCCGGATGTGGGCATGTACCGCGTGCCGGGCATGAACTTCGACAAGAACTATGCCACCGCCATCCTGGGCGCGCGCATGGAACTGTTCGGCCTGCAGAGCAACGTGGGCATCAGCGCCACCACGCTGCAGAAGCGTGCAATGGACGCCACGCTGTTCGCCAGCTTCAGCGGCAGCTTCTGATGCAACGCGGGGTCAGAGCCCTTTCCTGATGGAAAGGGATCTGACCCCATTGCGGCAGCCACCATTGCGCAATACCGGCCGCTGCGCATAAGATTCCCCCCTGCAATGCGGGCGTAGCTCAATGGTAGAGCTGTAGCTTCCCAAGCTACTGACGTGGGTTCGATTCCCATCGCCCGCTCCAATCTTCCAGCCCAGTTCGCAAGTGACTGACTGGGTTGAAGATTTAGGCCGATTGATGATTCCGAGCGATGCCCCTTGAGGTATCAATCGAGGTATCAATCTTGCCCAAGGCCCTCATGATTTCGCGCTCGGCTGGCCTGTATGCGCGCTTCTTCGTTCCTACCGATCTCCGGGCTCTGGTTGGCTCGCGTTACCTCGTGCGCTCGCTCGGGGCTTGCCGTGGGGACAGTGCCAGGCTGCTCGCTGCGATGATGGGGATGGCGCTATGCTCAGCCTTCGATGCCGTGCGGAAAGGGATAGCCGTGGATCTCGACGAACTGCTGGAGAAGGTTCGCAGTGGAGCGATCAAGGAGCTGATACTCAGCGACGTGACGTTGCCGGATGGCACGCGCATCGCCCAAGCTCAGCTGGACAGTCCCGCAGATGCGGCGATGTTCGCAGACCTGATGGATCGATCCCGGCAAGTGGAGCCGAGTGAAGTCACCTCGGCAAGAGTTGCCAAGCGGCGCGACCAGATGCGCAGCGCCAGCCAAAACATCACCAGCCACGCCCCCAACGCTTTGATGCTGTCAAAGGCGATGGCTGATCACTTGAGCGACCTGACAGCGGCGCGACTGCATCAGAAAACGGTCTTGGAGAGCCGTCATACCCTGCGATTGTTCGCGGGCATCATCGGCGAAGACGTGCCGGTAGCGTCGCTGACCCAAGACCACGTCCGGGCCTTCTTCGAGGGCGTGCGTTACTGGCCCTCTAATGCGACCAAGCGGCCGGCTTACCGTGAACTGTCAGTGCCCGAGGTGATCAAGCTGGCGAAGAAGAACGAAGAGCAGGAACCGGCGGCGTGGACGATGGCCAAGCACCGGCAGCGCTTGAGCGTCTTTCTGGTGTCCTTGGTCGACGGCAAACATCTGGCAGTGAACCCATTGGCGGGCATCCGAGCGATTTCCACCCCAGATTCGGAAGACACCGGCTCACCTTTCACGGATGACGAGCTGAGGGCCATCTTTGACCCGGTGGAGTTTCCGAAATGGGCGTCCAAGTATCCGCATCGGTGGTTCGGACCGATCCTCGGGCTTTACTCGGGGGCGAGGGTCAACGAGATCGCGCAGCTCCGACTGGAAGACATCGACACCATCGACGGCGTGCCCGGCTTCTTCGTCCGCAAGATCGGGAAGAAGCAGAGCATCAAGAACAAGCACAGCAGACGGTTCATCCCGTTGGCTCAGCCGGTGATTGACTGTGGGTTCCTGGACTACGTGGAAGAGGCTCGCCAAGCTGGAGTGGAGCGTCTATTTCCGGACCTGCCAAACTCCACAGGGCTGGGCTATGGGCGGCAGCTGAGCCGTCAGTTCTCCGTTTACATCAAGCGGCAAGGTGTGTCTGAGAAGGGACAGGGCTTCCACGGGTTCCGCCACACTATCGCTTCCAAGTTGGACGAGGCGGGGGTGTCGGCGTCAGCCATTGGAGCGCTTACGGGCCATGGCACTGGCCAAACCGTCTTGGAGAAGTTCTACATTGATAGGAAGAGCTTGCCGGACCGAGTGGGCACGTTGGCGAAACTGTGTGTGCTTGCTGAACTGCCCAGCTATCAGCCTGGGCAGTTTGAAGGCAATCTCAGGCAGGCAACGTAGCGGGGGGGCGGATCGGCCCGAACCTGATCTATCAACAGTTCGCAAACCGAACGTGTGCTCTATGCGTTGCTCCGCCACCACGGCTTGTTGATAACTATTTGACTTTCCCCTTCCGTATTGAGTAAGAGTTCGTCGACTTGGTCTGCAGCACCGGCTTCTGCGGCACTCGAGGCTGCGCAAGTGGTAAAACTCCCAAACGCTGCTGCCTCATAACGGTAAGGTTGTTGCTGTTGATGACGGTGGGATTCAGTTCACTCAGAGGAGCGCCCTCGAAAACGTCCATTAGTAGCCGTGTTTGTTTAATGAATGAGGAGGCTTCCGTCCAACGGTTTATCTCAAGCCACCCTTGCGCCATTTGCGGCTCTGTAACGCCCGATCTAAGTAAGTCTGAAAAATTTCTGATTGGGATGGTCTTCGGATAAAGAACTTTCTTCCCGGAAACTTTATCCCAAAGGGCCTTGACATCATCAAGATCTGTTTTCCCCTTGCTCTTGATCTGGGTGTTCGTAAGGTCTATTTTCTTTATTTCCTCGGTGTGGTCGCTGAGAGGGCTCAAATATGCGTCATCGTGATGGTATATGAGATAGTGTGCGAAGGATAAATCCTTTGTCGACCATTCGAGCTGTCCATTTGGTAGTGGTTTTTGAGCCACCATCGAAAGTGAGTGATCCTTGAGTCGAATGATTTGAGGCTCTGGAGGTCGGCCGTCCCTCGCTGGAGAAATGTGAAGGTGTTTGAAACTTAAATGTTCACTCTCGGAGCGCTTCGCCTGGAAAATGGCCGCTCGCCATCTCGACTTGGACAGCCTGAGCACTATTGCGAAGTCTGCTCCAGTGTAGGCCTCTGAAGTCTTGTCCTTCTTGTGTTTGCTATAGTGAACCCACGATAGTGGGCTGATTTCGGAATCTGCGAGTAGTGCTGAGGTCCATGCAATATTACTCGCGAAGAATCCCAAGAGGGCGGCTGTTGTTATCTCTTCATCCACGTGCTTGATTAGCTTACAGAGCACCACGTCTCTTATGGATAGCTCCAAAGCTCTTGCAAGGAGCTCGCTGTTTCTTGCATCCGTCGCATCGGTCACAAAGCTGCCCCCAAATCCATTGAGCGCAAGATCTTACATCTTTTCCCATCGATAGGTCGTGCTGGCGCCGGCGCAGCGATGACGTAAGCCACGATGAGTGGATGGGCCCATGTGTCTCGCAAAGGTGCCTTAGTTCACTAGGAGAAAGGATGAGGTTGCGAGAATGCTCTTTGTTCAGCGCGCAAGATAGGAAGTCGGGCAAGCCGATTTCGAGGTCTGACCACCTTTGAAGGTCCTTCACTTGCATGTCTGTCATATCCTCACGGGTAAGCACATCCAGTGCCGCAAGCATGCTGACTTGCTCACGTGACCTGCTGCTCCAGTAGCGAAGTGCGTGAGCGGCGCTTGAGAAGACGGATTTTTCTGGTGGTGTTGAGTGTAGAATCGCCACCCACCTATTCTTGTCTGTGCCCGTTGGTGATCTTTCAAGTGTTACGCCGAGCATTGCTAAGTGCATTTTGATTGATTCGGTTCTCATGCATGGCTCCCTTTCTTGGGAGCCTATGTCGGGATGGCCAAAAGTCAAATTGAAGAGCTGTCAATGTTGCCCGTTTCAGAAATAAATAAGCCACCCCTGGGTGGCCTATCTATTTGTCTATTTGAAGGCCCAGATTTACATTTGGCCCTAAGCTTTCTGGGGTGTGTTTCTCCCTTGTCGGTGCCTATTGACTAAGCTGTGCATAGAGCACGAAAAGGAACATCGGCAACCCGCTCAGGACAGCGAAGGCTCCAGCAGCGCCCATCAAGGTCAGGACGGTCATGGCCCACCACTGCCACCAGGCGAACCCCTTATCCCTGGCCTGAGCCACTCGAGCTTCGGCCGGGTAGAGGCGTCCTACCTTACGTGTTCCTCGCCGGGCCATAAGCGGTCCGACAAGGAACCCAAAAGGTCCCAGGAAGAGCAGGGTGAGCGTATACCACCAGAAGAACCGGTCCCGTGGCGTCATGAGCTTGCGCCGGGCGGGCAACGGCTGGTCAAGCAGAGGGGGAGGCGCGCTCATTTGGCGTAAGCCTTCCAAGTCCTCGAGTCCTTGGCATATCGGAGATTTTTGCTGATTGGCAACGGCACTTGTCGCCCTCCGATGTCCAGCGTCACCATTCCGCTGGTGTCGCACCGGTATCCGTCGACATCCTTGGCTTCGACGCACCCGTTGAGCTCGAACTCAGGCACATCAGAAATCTCGCCAGCCCCGCTTTGCTTCAGAAGTGCGACAAATGCGTCTTGGGCGTCGGCGTTGGATGGCGGCCCGCCGCAGGCCGAGAGGGTCAGTGCAATGGACAAGCCGGCCAGGGGGAGCCATGGTGCTTTCATCGTTCGTTCCTTGATTGATCTGGTTGAGGCGGCAGGCACCTGCCGCCCAGATAGGTGGCGATGGGGGAGGATTACTTGTCGCGATTGCCTTCCGGCTTGAACCCAGCGATCCACATGCGGCCGTCTTTGAACGGGGTCAGGAGCCCAGACGCCCCCGGGTGAAGATCTGCTGTCTGGATGAACCCAGAGACCCACGCCACCCTCAAGGCCACGTCGACGGCGCGGTCGGACACACCTGGACGGCTGACGTTGACGACAAAGGGCTGTGCGGGCGGATTGGGGCCAGTAGACGGGCTGGCCCCCGTGTTCGGCTTGCCCGACGGCACCCGAATCCCCATCAGGCTGTCACGGCCCTTCCAGAGTGCGGCAGTGTTGAACTCCGCCGTGTCGCCGAGATCGTCCGTCACCGTCACAGGTGCATTTGCGCAGGTCCGGAAGGTCTCCGTGGTGGACGCGGAGGGGCTCGTCCAAATCCGAGCCTCGACCGTCCAACACGGCAGCGTTGTGCCCCAGTCAACGTAGGTCAAAGAGACCCGAGGCCACTCCAATCGTCCCTGCTGGGCGAGCTGGTGGTTATCGGATTTGAAGAGCCCGGGCAGCTTCCCTGCACCGCTGACCGGGGTGTAGATCGGCTGGTTGTTAGTGGCTTGGCCAGCGGCAGCCCCGGTGGGCTTCACTCCAATCATCTGGCCGCCAGCATCCTTCAAGCTCCTCCCCAGCTGCCTGAAGAAGCCGGGCTGTTCCGCCTGCTGGGTGGACTGACTGGCTTCCTGGGCCGATACGCTCTGGCCACTCAGCAACAGCGCGGCCGCCAGAGCGGCGGCCATCCTTGTGGTGTCCTTCATTAGGTGCCCCTGTAGACCGCCACGCCGGCGGCATTTACGATAATCGCAGATGTGCAATCGGGTTCCAACAGTCAGACTTGGGAGGAGTTCAGCTTTGGCGCAAGAATCCGGATGCAGCCCAAAACGCCTACGACGGTCTATGGCAAGCGCCTGCGAAGCGCCAGGCTCGCCAAGCGTTGGACGCAGGCCCAGCTGGCGGAGCGGATTGGAATGGTGGACTCCGTCTCGGGGGCGACCCGAGTGAGTCGCTACGAAACGGGTCAACATGACCCTGACCCGGCGACCTCTCAGGCATTAGCTAAAGCGCTAGGTCTTCCGGTCGCTTACTTCCATGCAACCTCAGATACGCTGGCCGAAGTGATTTTGTTGGTGTCCAGGCTGCCGGTCGCCAAGCAGAAGGAAGCCCTCCAGCGCCTGAAGGACATGGTGGCTAAAGCGGAGGCCGGGCGTTGAGGGTGGCGCTCTAAGAGCAGCCATCGAGGCCTTGGCTCGGTCTTGCTCTCCGGTTGTCTGAAAGTCAATGGGGCCTGCCTTGAGGGGGCCGGTTTTGCTATCGGCAGGAGACCGCTGGTGAGTGGAATGCGGGGTGATGGGAGGGCAGAATGGGCCATGGACTCTATTCAACGATTCGCCTTAGACACCAACTTCTTCCTCCAAGTGAAGGCGGCAGAACTTTTGCCATGGGACGAATTGACAAACGCGGCAAAAGTCGAGCTCTTCCTCTTGGACGAAGTGATGGGCGAGCTTGATCACCACAAGTCGAACGGCAACAACCGGGCAGCCAGGCGGGCGCGCGGTGTCTTCGAAAAGCTCGATCCCCTAATCGATGGCGAGATCGATGAGCTTGTGGTTAGGGAGAGTGGTCCTCGGGTCGTTTGGCTGCTCGCTCCTTTCTTCGATCCTGAGCGTGCCAAGCCCGCAAGCTTGGACCTCTCATCGGCGGATGGAAGGATCGTGGAGCAAGCGTTCGCGTTGCATCAAGAGTGCGGAAGCGTCGTGTTCCTGACCCATGACCGACTTCCAAGAAGAATGGCCAAGTCTGTTGGACTGCCCTTCAAGAAGATCCCCGAATCATGGCTTCTTGCTCCTGAGAATGATGAGCGAGATAAGGAAATAGCCAAGCTCAAGGACGAGTTGAAGGTTTGGAGCAACCGCTTCCCCCAAGTCGAAGTTCAACTGTTTCGGGATGAGAAGCAGGTCGACCGGATATCCGGTTCGATCCGTCAATACCGTCCTTTATGCGACGATTTCATCGACACTGCAGCAGAAATCATCGAGAGTCGCTTTCCTGAGGAAAGCGCCGGCGTGCCGGGCCAGGTCACGGTAACGAGGCAGAGTGATTTGTTGGCTTATCAGCAAGCCCGCCGGGAGTGGTGTAAGAGTGTCCGCGAACGGATTGAGAAGCTTCCTGCCAGACTCAATCTTGACCAGGGATTGTTTGAGCTGACCCTATCTGTAAATAACGTGGGCGGTGCTCCCGCCGAAGGGCTGACGCTGGAGGTCCTCGTGGAGGGGCCGATGATGCTTGTCAATGACAAGCTAAAGGAAAAGTGGTTTCCTCCAGGCATTCGGTTCACACCGCCACAACCGCCAATATTAGAACGCTATTCTGGTTTTGAGCGGTTCAGCCGACCCTCCCTTCCTGAAGTCGCGGACCTTCACCGACATTTCAACCCTCACCCTGTCCCGCGTGACCCAGAGCGTTTCTACTGGGACTACGCTGAAGATGCGATTCTATGCAAGTCTGCGGAAGGGAGCTGTGTAGACTTTCGGCATCAGGCGCGTGCGGTGAATCTACCCATCATCCTTTTCCTTCCTCAAGGTGAAGGCGAGCCGAGGGGCTGTCTGCTGATTCGATGGTCTGCTAGGAATATCCCGAGAGCTCTCGAGAAGAAGTTTTCGATCAACTTGGCGATTGACTGGAAAGACAGCGAGGACGATGTGAGCAAGCTGGTGATTGGGGGCGAGATCTAGTATTGGGCATGGGGTTCGAACAGCCGGATCTATCTGTTTGAGATGTGATGCGAAATGCTGGGATTAGCTATGTGGTGCGTCCGTCACCCGCCACAGGTCACCTAGTCCAGTGGCGGGCAAGGGGTCGAAGGGTAATCAGGGGTAGAACTTACGAGGATCGGACAACGCCCCCTTGAACTGCCCCGCTTGGTAGGCCGGAAGCACCACATCAGGGCGATACTTCTCCAGAACTGCGATCTGCTTCGTTCGTGCCTGCGCTGGCTTCTTGTGGAAATAGGCCTCGTGCAGCACAGGGACCCGCTTGCTGATGGAGTGGCCGGTGACCAGGGCGATGTCCTCATCGGCCACCCCCATGTGATGCAGCTCCGTGGCAAGGGTATGCCGGAAAGCGTGGAACCCGACGCCTTTAGGAAAGCCGAGATCCTTCATGTATCGGCTGAACTGGTTGAGGACGCCTTGGCTGTAACGGGCGTTGGTGTCGCCATTGTCGCGTCGCACGCCGGCAGACAAGTGGGGGAAGAGGCGAGGATGGCCACAAGCTCGGATGTCCTCCACGAACGCCAGGAAACCAGCATCGAGCAGCGGTTGGGGAATGGGGAGCGTCCGAACGGCTGCTTTGCCTTTTAGGCTTTGGCGGCTCCGGTTCCTGTCTCTGTGGCTCAGGTCCGCGTCTACCGTCTTCTGGATCTTGATGCACCACACACCAGCCTCTTGGACGATGTCTGCGAGCTTCAGCTGAGCGACTTCATTGATACGCGCTCCCGTGTGGAGTCCAATCATCGGCACCCACCACCGGTGGGGCGCTTTCATGGCCCAGGGGATGAATGTGTTGGGGGCAAAGATGCGACGCAGATCTTCTTCGTCAAACAAGCGCTCGGCCTTATCGGGGTCAATGACCAGGTCCTTCTTCGCCTCTGGGAAAAAGTGCATGGGAGAGCCCGCAATGGCTTTCGCCTTGTCCAGCCGCCCAAAGAAGGTGACCAGGAACCGTCGATGCTTCTCTACGGTGGCCGGTGCGGGCGGCTGGACACAGAGCGCCTTCCCCTGAGCCACCGCCTGCTCATACGTGAAGTTCCGATACTGAGGGTCCGACTGGAGAAGCGGTGGAGCCCAACGCATCAGCTCCCAGAGTCGGTAGATATGCACGTGGTCGACCCGGGACACCGGAATATCCCCGCAGGCCATCAGGAGCATCTTCAGTGACCGCGCTGTGGCCTCGATGGTGTTGCGTGTCAGGCCCATGCGCTCGCGGTCAGCCAGGTAGTCCCGGATCTCGATAGACAGCAATCGAGCGGGAGCGGCCACGGGGAGAGGCTCAGGGTGGCGCGTGCCATTCTTTCCAAGGAGCGCTCGACGGGTCCGCTCGCAGGCGTCGTTGATGATCTCTTGAGCATGGATGGCTGCTTCTCGGCCAGTCACGATCATTTCGCCGATGCGGACGCGGCCGATGCGCACGTCTGTCAGTTTGAGCGTGCCCGTCGGGTCTGCGAGGTAGGCGTTGAGGTGTTTCGAGGTGGGGGAGGTCACTGCGTTGCTTCCATCTGAAGGATGGAAGTAGGGATACGACAGGGATGAAAATCGTCAACGAAAAATCGGCTTTTTATTCACGGCCTTAGGCATCGCCTGAGAGGTGCCATTTTGCGTCTCGGTCTAGCCAATCGTACCGCCCCTATATGCGCTGACATTTACATTTAAATCAACGGTTTGTATTCGTCGGGGTGGCCCATTTCCGGAGTCATTACCGTACTGTTTAACTGGCATAAGCTAACAAAGGGTGCGATTTAACATGAACGCAAGATAAACGACCGTTGATTTTGTTAGTTTGTTAAGTGCAGTTAATCAGTTGGTGACACCTATCGAGGACTGGCAGTGGCTCGTCGCAGTGTTTAGGTATCGGACGCTTTACATTCTGTGATGGCGATCTCAGAATCGATGCGTCAGGAGGGACCTGACGAGTTTTCCCACATTCGACAGAAGGAGTTTGCGATGGCTGGTGGTAAGTATTGGTCCGGGCAGGAGTGCCCGAAGACTGCGACCTATGGGCAATACAACGATGCAACGGGAACGTATGCGGGCAGCTCGAGCGATCGCCGCGTCGAAAAGGGCGAACGTTTCCCGCCCAGTCAGAACAACCATCACTTCGAAGAGAAGTGATGGTTGGGGGGAGGGCGTAAGCCCTCCCTCCTTCTTGTGTGGTTAGGAAAGCGAGGGCGCGCCTCCAAGGAGGGGAGTGGCTTTTTGAGTTCAGGAGAGACCGTGGCTGGGGGAGCGGATGACCATCTTTCGGGTATACGACATCATTTGGGACGTGGATGGCGCGTCGGTGATGCTTCCGTCCGAAGTCGAGATCGCTGTGTTGATAGGGCTTCCCTGCCGGGCGCTCTATCAGACGCCTACGGGTGGCTGGTCACAGACTTCAAAGTAGTTTCGGCAGCAGGGGCCTAGGGTCCTTCCTACAGCTGCGCTTGAACGCTGCGGTCCGGCCTGTGCGCAGGGGAGGGCAGCGACACGGAAACAGGGGGGCTTTATGGGTATTACTGCGTATCGCGGCGGAAAGCCGATCACGGACGAGCTTGAGCTGCAGGCTTACCTCGCATCTCTTTTGCGACTGGAGAACGTAGGCCTGCTGTTGGGGGCCGGGGCATCGTGCTCCGCAGGCGGGCAGACGATGAGGATGCTTTGGACATCCTTCCTTAGGGACAGTCCGACCGATGCGGATTGGCTTCTGTCCCAGAAGTTCATCACCGAGGATGAGCGGAGATTGCCGCTTCCGCCGCTCCCGGCTCTGCCTGGTGGAGCTATCACGGCCTCGACAAATCCGTCTATCCCAATGCCTGCTGCCAGCTTGCCCAACTTTGAAGTGCTGCTGGACCGTTTGGAAATAGCCATTCTTGAGTGGGAGCGCCAAGAGAGCTCGGAAATTATCCGAGCTCAAGCCGCCAGGGCAGCGCTTTTCAGATCTGTGGTTAGTGCAGCGAAGCTGAAGGAAGATTGGTGGAAGTCTCCATTGGGCGCTGACCTAGCCGAAGAACTGGGAGCACATCGATCGATTCTTCAGAAGTTGACTGCCGCTCGTCAGCCTGGTCAACCGGCTCCGTGGATCTTCACAACCAACTACGACTTAGCCATTGAATGGGCCGCCGAATCGGTCGACCTTCAGGTCATCAATGGATTCTTGGGCGTGCATAGCCGCCGCTTCTCACCTCAGAGCTTCGACCTTGGGTTCCGTAATGCCCAAGCCAAGGGCGAAGCCCGTTTCGGTGTCTACAACATCTACTTGGCGAAACTACACGGCTCGCTGACCTGGAAAGAGGTTGACCACAGCTTGTATGAGCTGCCGGCGTCTGAAGCTTGGCGCGATATCGATGAGTTCTTGACCGGGTTCGCGGACAAGCTGAGCTACTTGGTCCTCCCCCGCGCTGCCAAGTATCTTCAGACCGTCGGATATGTAATGGGCGAACTGCTGCGACGATTCGCGGAGTTCATGGCCCGCCCGCAGACGGCTCTGCTGATAAATGGCTATGGCTTCGGCGACGAGCACATCAACCGTCTTATCCGCTCTGCCCTGCTCAATCCCACTCTCCAGGTAGTCGTGTATTTGCCTGAGTTCAAGGGAGACCCCGCAGCGGCGGACCTTCCGCAAACCGTGCGAAGACTCCTTGCTCTTCAGACGCCACGCCTGACCATCGTTGGTGGGGGAAGTAGGGCCTTCACCAGCGCCTTAGCAAATGATCTTCCAGACCCAACGGTCTACGATCAGGAGCTGGCAGATCTGCGCAGGCGACTGATGCCTGAGAAGCCAGATGGGACCGAGGACGACGAGCCATGAGGAGCCGCCAAGCCATAGGCTACGTTGTCCAAATCGACGGCGTGGACATCACGCTGAACCTGATGGATGTCCATCGAGGGCAGTTGGCTGCTCACGTCCATGGCGTTTCTGTGGTCACTGAAGTCGGCAGCCTCCTCGGGATTGAATCCGGGGGGCGGCTACTGGTGATGAAGGTTCAGTCCCTTTCGTTTGCCGAGCCCAAAGAGGTTCACCGGGTCGGATTTTCAGGGACTTCGGTTTCCTCTGAGCCCTTGCGTCACCTCACGGGTTTGGTGGTTGGTCGACTGCGCCGCGAGGCTGGTCGATTGACGTTCGTGTCGGATTCGCTCTCCTCGCCGACGCTGGGTGCTGAGGCCTTCCCGCTAACCGACGACGAGCTCTCATCGATTCTGGGTGGTGACGCAGCCACGCCTGCGGACATCCACTTAGGGGATGACCTCCGAGGCGGCGGCCGCCTGACCATTGACCTGCAGAGTTTAGTTTCCAGGCATGTGGCGGTGCTCGGCAGCTCAGGGCAAGGCAAGAGCTGCTTCACGGCTGCGGTGCTCCAGCAAATCGCGAAGATGCCTAAGGCACGCGTTGTCATCTTCGATATCAACGGTGAATACGAAGACGCCTTCCCCGCCAGCAACTACCCTGCGAATGCCATCAAGGTCACTCGGATCGGTGGGTCGGATTCGGACAGCTACCGCATCCCCTACTACGCATTGGGTCGCCTTGGCCTGCAACGTCTTTTGTTGCCAAGTGACAAGACTCAACGGCCCGCCCTGACCTTTGCCTTGGACCATTTGAACAAGATTAAGTGGTTTGCGTCTTCTAAGGGTGCAGGCCTCGAGAGCGACACACAGGCTTCGCTCTTTGATGACTGTAGAGGCGACAGGGTGTTGGATGCTCAAGCCATTATTCAAGGCCTAAGAGCAGGAACGGCTCCCGTCGCCTCAGCATGGCCGCCCATGCAGGCGATGGGGCCGCTGATAGCAGATAGCCACGCCATTTCGCCAAGCAACAAAGGATTGGAGCGCAATGCCTGGAACTACGGCAACATCTCTCCTCTCATTACACGTATTGCCCGCTTCACAGACGACGACATGTTCAAGGATGTGGTCAATGTAGACGGCGGACCAGGCTGCGGCGGACCGCTCAGTTGGCGAAATGAGTCCAAGGCTGTCGTGGAACGATTGTTTGGCGGGGATGAGGTGGACTGGCGAGTGCACATCGTTGACCTCCGCCGTGTATCCCATGACCTGACCCCCTTCGTCCTGGGGGCTGTCTTGGAGCTCTATGCATTTGAGCTCTTTAGTCGCGGCCAAGAGAACAAACGAGAGACCCTGTTGGTGCTGGAGGAAGCGCACCACTACCTACGCCAGATGGGAACCGGCGACGAGGCCGTGAACAACGCCTTGGCATATGAGCGCTTGGCCAAGGAGGGCCGAAAGTTCGGACTGGCGCTCTGGCTGAGCACCCAGCGCCCATCGGAGATCTCTCCCACCGTGCTTTCTCAGTGCAACACCTGGGTGTCCTTCCGGCTGTCGTCTGAGAAGGACCTTTCGGCCATTCAGTCTGCTAGTGAGTGGGCGGACAGACAGGAGGTCCGGCGCATTGCTGGTCTAGCCCGTCAGAACGCCTTGGCCTTTGGTGGCAGCCTACAGATGGCTACCCTGATCCGGGCGTCGACTGCGGACCCGCGGCCTCGTTCGGAAGACGGGCGATTCAATCAATGGGCTAATGACCAGGGCTACCCTGTTTGCGTTAGCGAACTGTAATCTGAGAGGTGGCTCTTGACGAAACACAGTTTGGGGGCACCATAGTGGGCTCTTCACGCGCCCAGAGCAGAGGCTGTTACTCGCCACTGCGTTGTTAATCGAATCATGATGCTGTGCCAGTTGTTTACAGGAGTTTTACGTGGCAAAGGGTAACTATAAGGATATCCCCATGGATCACGCTAAGGTCTCTGGCGTGCTTGCTGGGCTGAACGTTGTAGGTCTTACTGAAACAGTCGTCCAAAAGGGGCGACACAATCGATACACAGGTTCACTGAACTCGGAAGCGCTGTGGATCGACGTTTACATCAACAAGGGCGCTAAGTGCACTCTTAGTCATCAAGCGGGCAACTTGAACGCAGCTTTCACTTCAGCGGCGGATGCATTGGTTGCCGGGTGTCGTTTTTCTGAAAAGGCGCGGCTTGAAGAAAGCGTTCCGGACATGAATGTCGAACGTCTTAGCGACCTTTTGATCGCTCTTCAGAAGCATGGTGCGACGATTGAAGAGGATAGCCAGACAAAGATTTATCGACTGGTGAGGCTGTGTGGTCCTCTGAAGGACAAGCTCACGCTGAAGCTCTATGGCAACGGGACTTTGCAGTTGCAAGGAGTTCATGGTCAAGTCGCGGGGTGGACACTAGCAGCACTCGGAGAAATGCTGCCCATTGACTCGATTCTCGACCACCAGAAACGGATTTACAAAGTTGATATTAGTGTTAAGCAGGTGAATGAGGACCTTGCCTGCCGGATCCCTTACGCACATACGGTCTTGCATCCATCTGTCAGTGTTCAGCTTGCGTCTTCACTTGTTCTCACCAAGACTGGGTTGAACTTGGAGGACCATGCGGTTCTGGCATTTCCGGCGCTCAAGGCCCTTGAGGGTTTCGCCTTTCAACTCATCAACGACAAGTTCACGCCTGCCCCTACGCATATGCAGAAGTTCGGCGACTATGTCCAGCTAGTCAATGGTCGGGCTGAGATTGTTTCCGCCTACAAAGGGGCTGCAACTCCAGCTGTAGCTCAAGCGCTTGAGAAGTGTTATCGCCTGTGGTATGATCATCGGCACTCTCTTTTTCATATGGATCAGGTCCTGGACGCGACGAGATTCATTGAGCAGCGTGAAGACGCCGTTGAAATCGTTGATACGGTCCTGGATTTGATTGAGAGTTGTTGCCGCGAAGTCTATTAGAGCCGAGGCGCAGTCATGAAGAACTTTGCCATAGTTCCACCAAAGCTTGGACTGAGTCCAGCGCTCGTGTTGTCCACGGGCGCGAGGAAGCCGCATGAAGAGATCGGCTTGGTCGAGGAAGAGCTGCGTGCCCTCAAGGTGGAAGGTGATGTGATTTTCGACCTTCTAACTTCCAATGCCTCTAGGACAAGGCGTTTCTTCAAAGCGCGCTTCAATGGAAGGGGGTTTGAGTCTCGTATCCGGCTCGAGAGGGTCGAGTGTAGCGACGATCTGAGGCGAGCATCCGCGAATTTTCTTTTCGCAAACCCAGAGAAGTTTGACTTGTCGCTTTTGAGTTCCTCCCTGCGTTCAGCTGTGGAGCGTGGTATTCCGGTCTGAGAGCAAGAGCGCACTTAGGCGTTCCTCCGGAACGCGTGCGCCAAGGGCTCCGCCCCTGGAACCCCAAGCCTCTGCGAGGCTTGCCAAAAGCAGAAGCTGATCCATAAAGACTCCTGTTTTCAGGAGTTTTTATGGCCATCTTCCACACCGCAATCAAAGTCTTCAGCCGAGGCAAAGGCCAATCCGCCGTCGCAGCAGCCGCCTACCGAGGCGGCCTGCTGTTGTCCGATTTCGCCACTGGGCAACAGCACGACTACCGCCGCAGAAGCGGCGTTGTCGAAACCTTCTGCCTTGCGCCTCCCGATGCCCCGGATTGGGCTCTGGTGCCCGGCGAGCTTTGGGCCGTGGCCGAAGCCGCCGAGCGCCGAAAAGACGCGACGGTAGCCCGGGAGTTCGAGCTGTCGTTGCCGCACGAGTTGACCGACGAGCAGCGTGCCCATCTGGCTTTCTCTATTGCAGAGGCCTTGGTGGATCGCTACCAGTTCGCCATCCAAGCCAGCATTCACTCGCCTGGAACCCCGGACGGGCTCAATCATCACGTGCACCTACTTGCCAGCACCAGGCGTATTGGGCCGGATGGGTTTGGCGAGAAAACGCGCGAGCTCGATGGCGGCGTGTCGGGGAAAGTGCAGGTTCAATGGGTGCGGGAAATGGTCGCTGAAACGACGAACGCACATCTTGAAGCGGCTGGCCTCACGATCATGATCGATCATCGGAGTCTGGCGGAGCAGGCTAGGGCGGCTTCGGACCGGGGGGACGAGCTCCAGGCGGTGGCATTGTCTCGGGAGCCAACCAAACACTTGGGCAAGGCGGCCGCCGCGCTGTCCAGAAAGGGCATGGACAGCCGGCTGGCAGCAGAGAATAACGCCATTGAGGCCGGCAACGCCGAATATCTGGACCATCTCACGATCCAAGCCGGGCGAGCGGGCCGGGCCGTCCCCGCGCCGGTCGGTGATGGTGAAGTTGGCCGATCGCCCTCCATGCAGGGCTTGGCTCCTGGGCTCGAGATTCGAGGCGTGTCCGGAATGCGGCTGCCTCAGGTCCTGGGCCGCCAGCACGAAGCAACCGAAGGCCCGCGCCCCATCAGTCTCGCCGAGCGCGTGGCTCAGGCCCTGCGTGACCTCCAGGACATCGCGCGCGCCAGGGCAGACCTCTCGACCCAGCGCGTCCGCGCAGGGCTTGAATGGTCCCAAGCTGAGCTGGCACGGGCTGGAGAGACAGTCCCGTTACGGGAGTGGATCACCAAGGCGGTTCTCCAGGTCCGGGCACTGCGAGCCGCTATCCTCGGGCGCGCTTTACGATTGGTGTCGCTGGGCAGGGCCGAACGCCTACATCACTTGGCTCAGCACGAGTGGGAGCGGTTCAATACTGACTACCCCCTGGGAACCAATGGCTATTCAAGGCCGGAATGGACGCAGCGACGGGAACGCCGCTTGTCGGCCCTTGAGCAGCGGACAAAAGAGTTGGAGAAGGCACGTTCGCGTGGGTCAGCTGACGCGCTGGCAGAGGTGGACGCGGACATTCTTCGCAAGGCGATCGAACTGGAGACCCTCCCTTCGCCGTCCCAGCTCGCTCTTGAACGGCAGACCATTTCGCCGGTTGCAGGGGACTCCCCCGCTCCCGTTTTGAAGCCACGGCCGCCCACCCTCCACTGAAAGACGAAGCCCCGCAGATGCGGGGCTTCGTCTTTCAGTGAATCGTCGGTCCAGAAGGCTTTCGAGGAACCGGCGCGGGAGCCAGCCCGCGTGCCTTGCGCCATTCGTCGGGCGAAACGAACGTTGGCGGCACCTGATCTCGGCTTACAGTCGCCGCCCGTGGGGCAGGTCGCGCCCCGGCGCTGGGCACATAGGCTTGCTGCGCTTGTCCGGCAGGTGGTGCTGCGAACCGGCGCATCAGAGCGGCGGCTACATCCAGGGCGTGTTGAATATCGGCTTCGCGTTCGGCGACGTCTCTGGTCCCGCTTTGCGCCATGAGGGCGGGCAGGAGGCGGCTGGCGATGCGAAGTTCTACGTTGGCAGGCATTGGATCTCTGAAGCTCTCAGTATGAAGGGTCTTCACATCGAAGCACTTCGTCCCAGATTGGCAAGAGACGGAATCTGCGTTGGTTCACAAATATTGAAGTTGACTCTCAATGCCTAGGGATGACAGAAGCCTGCCGGTAACAAAGTCATGCAGCTGTCGATTCGGGTTGTGGTGCCAGTCTGACTAACCAATGACCGCCGGGCGCTTGTGTGGCTGTCAGCAGGTCGTATGTCTGGATCATGTCCAGGAGGCCGGAGTGGCCGTAGGCCTTCGGCGAGAAGGATGGGTCAGTCCGCTTCAGATAGTGGCCGAGTGTCCCTAGCACCACTTCCCCGTCCGTCGTCCCATCGGCCAGTAAGGCAACCGCGTCGACAAGGAAGCGAGGGCGGCGTTTGGGAACCGGCCTGGCCACTTCGGCTTTGCTGGGGGCGACTTTAGCGGTCGGGGCAGGCGACTCTTCGCAGGTCGCATTCGACTCCGTTGGTTGCCACTCAAAAAACTGGTCGCAGGCGTTACGCAACGTCTCTGGCGTCTTAGCTTCACCCACGATGCAAACCGTGGCGCCTCGCTCTCGAAGCTTACGACACAGGTAAGCGAAGTCAGAGTCACTGGTGACCAAACAGAAGGTGTCTGCGCGCTGGTCGAACATGGCTTCTAAGGCGTCCAGCGCCAACGCGATGTCCGCCGTGTTCTTGCCAGCGGCGTATTGGTATTGCAGGCATGGGGTAAACGCTTGCCGGACGAGTGTTTCCTGCCAACGCTTGGTCAGCGTGGAGTGGTTGCCGTAACCCCTCCGAACCACCACCCGTCCGAACTGAGCTCCCATCAGTAGGGCATGGTCAACGATCTCAGGATTTACATTGTCACAATCGACCAACACAGCCACTTTGCTATCGTGAGCGGCGGATCCGTTTGCCATTTTGTTGGTCCTTACGCTGCGATACGTGCATCAAGGCCTGCATGCTCCCTCAAGAGGTAGAGCAGGCCGCCTCCATCGATCAACTCGATGGGCTTATCCTTTGCGAACTCGAACGCCGCAGTGCCGTAGCCGCTGGTGCAAACTAGGATGCCTTTGCTGGCACCTTCGTTGAGCATGGTTCCGTAGAGGTCCCGAACCGCGCTGACGCCCACTGTGTCCTTATAGCGCTTGGCTTGAATGACGACCTTTCCACCCAGCACCGGCCGGGTGTCGAAGGCCACCGCATCCACGCCGCCGTCGCGGGAGCTGCGTGTCAGCTTCGTATCCAACCCCATTTGACTAAAGAGATTCGATACCAGCGCTTCGAACTCACCAGGGGTCAGCTCCAGCAGATTGGGCCGCGACTCCAGGCCCGAGAGCACGTCTGTCTGGGCAATGAAGCGCTTATCGACCATGTTGAACTCAACAATCGGCTTGATGGCTTGTAGCTCATCCGGCCGGCTGGATACCTGAGCGCCCAAGTTTCGGAGGCATGGGATTTTTTCCACTCGGTCCAGCCGCAGTTGCAGGAAGGCGGCCTTGGTCGCGCGGACCGAGACCACAGGGACGCGGACCTCTTGCCCAGTGGTGGGGTCGTGTGCATCGACCACGCCATTGAAGGTCACCAACGCTAAGGCATCCGCTTGGTCGGCTTCAAACACCTCGTGCAGCGTGCGCAAGGTGATGGAGGCGATGATGTCCTGGTAGAGCGCTTTGATGTCGCTTGCCTTACGCGCCTTGGCGTCGATAGCATCCCGGGTCTTGACGTAGCGGTAGTCCGATTCGGCAGGAATGACGGACACCTCTGGGAGGTCATACTCTATGACCAGTTCCTTGGATTCCTCTGCGTAGGCCAGCTTGAAGGACTGCGGGAAGCCCTCGGCGGGGTATTCCGAGCGTGTCAGCACCATGTCGTTGTAGGCGACGACGGCGTCTGGCTCGTGCGCGTTGTAAGCCTGCTGAAAGGCATCAACCTCCGCGTTCCGACGAGCCACATCGGCATCGTAGAGGGCGCGAGCCGCCTCATGTTCGGTTCGTAGGTCGGTCAGGCGTTTTCTTTTTTGCGCTTCCGCACTCTGAAACTGCTCCAGAGCCTGTTGATGGGCATCTCGTGCTGCCGTTTGAGCCGCCAAGTGCCGCTTTCCAGCGCCCGGCCAGAACCGTGCAAGGCCGGTGGGGGCGAGCACGTCAACCGGGGCTGGGGCCACGCTTGGCATCAACTCCTTGGGTGTCTTGAAGGTGGGGTGAGGATCCGTGTGCCGCAGGCTGTCGAAGCTGATGGTGTCATTCACCGAGAGGGTGTGAAGGAGCAATCCCTCCAGCTCCTCCAGCCGGTCTTTTAGCTCGGCGTTGAGGTCGTCGGCGTCCGCCTGTCGATCCTGAAGGTATTCGGCCTTGGCCAAACGGGCTGCCGCCTTTTCTTCCTTTTCCATCGCGCGCAGCTCCCGCATCTGCTGAGCGGCTGCCATACGCTGATGGCGCTCCAACTGTCTCAGCTGCGTGGCCTGCATCCGCTCTCGGCGCTTGCTCTCCCGCTGCGCTGCGGCCGCTGCCCGGCCAGCTGCCCGCAAAAATCCTTCCAGGCCGCTCCGTCGTCCCATGGTGTTGCATCCCCCTGATGAGTGCCCAGAGAGTAGCGCGTTCCCATCTGCCCAAGAACACCGAGGGGGCTAGACGATGGGCTGAAGACATCAGGAAGGCCGTGGGGTATCATCCGAGGCATCATTTTGGATCACCCTCCTGCTGGGATAAGCTAGGGAAATCAATCGGTTGGCGTGCGAGGATTCTGTTCCCATCGCCCGCTCCATTTGTCACCGGATCTGCGCCTAAGTTGTTGATAGCGCACGGGTGATTTGGCAGAAAAACGAACGCTCAAACGACCTGCCCAGGTATCGTTCGAGGTATCGTTTTTGCCCAAGCCGCTGCTTCTTTCTCGTCCCAGTGGGCTATACGCCCGCTCTCTTGTGCCCATCGATTTGCGTGCCGCCATCGGTTCGCGCTTCCTCGTTCGTCCTCTCCATGAGCCTGCCGGCGATAGGGCACGGCTGGTGGCCGCCTGCATGGGCGTGGCACTCTCTCAGGCATTCGAAGCGATACGCCAGGGGGACGCGGTGGATCTGAAGAAGGCACTGGAAGCGGCACGTGCTGCTGGGCGCAGGGACCTGATCATCAAAGGCATGACCCTGCGCAACGGAACCCATGTTGCTGAGGCTCAGCTGGAAACACTTCAGGACGTGGAGATGCTGGAGCGGCTGATGGGGCAAGTGGCGGAGAAGGATCCGCTGACTGCTGCGGTGGCCGGCTACCTGCCTCAGGTGCCCAAGTTGGCCACTGTCCCGTCAGGACCACTGCTCTCCGTCTGTATCGATAAGCATCTGACCAGCTTGGGAAAGCTGGCGCCGAAAACCATCATCGAAAGTCGGCACAGCCTGCGAATTCTGTTGGGCCTTGTTGGGGACATTCCTGTTTCCACACTGGACGCTGACCACGTGCAGGCCTTCATGGACGCGGTGGAGCATTGGCCTAGAAACGCAACCAAGCACAAGCTGTATCGCGACCTCAGTGTCCTGGAGGTTCTCGCGCTCTCCAAACGCAACGGCGAAAAGGCACCGGCCAGTGCGACGCTCAGCAAGCATTGGGACAGATTGAGGGTGTTCATTTCGCACCTGCGCAAACAGCGGCTTCTACAGCTTGACCCGATGGAGGGCATCGCCTCACCGTCGGAACGGCGAGGAGTGGAGGAGCCGGAAACTGGTCGCCCGTTCACTCATGACGAACTGAAAGCAGTGTTCGGATCGGGTTTCTTGCGCTGGGCCTCGAAGTATCCGCATCGCTTCTGGGGGCCGATATTGGGTCTATACAGCGGCGCGCGCGTGAACGAAGTGGCGCAGCTGCGCGCAGCAGATGTGATGCATGTGGATGGGGTTGCCGGCTTCCTGGTCACAACTCTGGGAGAAGGAAACAAGGTCAAGAACACGAGCTCACTTCGGTTCGTTCCATTGGCGCAACCGGTGTTGGATGCAGGTTTCCTCCATTTCGTAGATGAGGTGCGAGCGTCCGGCGTGGATCGCCTTTTCCCGGACCTTCCCAACAGCACAGGGTTGGGCTTTGGGCGTCAGCTGTCACGGCAGTTTTCGACCTACATCAAGCGGGAAGGCATCACCGATGAGGGCATGGGATTTCATGCCTTTAGGCACTACTTCATTACCCACATGGATCGAGCTCTGTTGGCCACCGGCATGGAGGTCGGCGCCAGGGACGTGGCCATTGGCCGCATCACCGGACATGGAAAACCGCCCAAATCCGTCTTGCGGAAAGTCTACGTGGACAACAGTGGGTTGGCCGTGCCGGCCGCAGTTCAGCCAGAGACTTTGCCTCTGCGAGTGGAGACGCTGGCGATGTTCAACCCGCCGGTGACCTTGCCTTCGCACGCCCCGGGTCAATTTGCGGACAACTTGAAACGAGTTGCCGCAGAGGCGAGGCGAACCGCACGTGGGGCATAGTCAAACGGTGCTTCCACACGAATGCGTGCTTTGGAGCTCTAGGAGGCGAGCTCAAATTTTTCGCCGGATCTGCTTATCCAGAGCAGGAAAAGCATGCAAAAGCTTTTCTATTGCTTCTAATGGCTTTGCCAAAGCCCCCCTGCTTTGCCCTTCAGCTGTCGGGTCCCCTTCGGGGCCCCTCCAGCCGAAGGGCAAAGTCTCCCCTAGGACCGGCATCGAAAGGCGCCGCCCGGGGATGACTTTGGCCCTGTGAGTTGGCCTCCGCAGGAGGCCCCCAGCACTCAGGGCGCGGTGATAATCAGACGACACCGCTTCAACAGGTTCAGGCAGTCTGACTGCCCCGGCTCTGGGTCCTGTCACCAAGCTCTCGCCTGGCGTCTCTCCAGTGGGCTACCCCGTCCCCAGACGCGTTCTTCCTGGGAATAACTCCTAGCTGCATTCCATTGACCACAACCCCGTTGGTGGACGGACAGAGAAGGGGATACGCTCCCGGGCCAGATTGAGCACTCCCGGTTACCCCTCGACAGATGATCCACCTAGGTTGGCGCAAGTTGCAGGCCATACAGCGCCTTGTCCCCTTGCTTCAAAGCTCACGCACGCCGGTGGAGGTCAATCCCAAACCCTCGCGGGTTCCCGCTCCTTGTGCATGACCCGGCTTGTTCCATCCGGGCACCGTGATACGGCTACCAACGGCCAAGCTGGGCAGACTGGGAGGAGAGGAAAGATAGAGGCTTGCGGTCCATCCGAGGCTTGCTAATGTGCACTCAAGGGGCACCGCCTGGGCATGTCGTAGCTGCAACTACCTTGCTCGCCTCCGGGTTTACCTACCCGGGGGCCATGAACTCAAAGTAAAACGCCCCGGAGCTTTGTCAAGCCCGGGGCGTTTTTTAGATTTTGGTTAAATGGGCGGCAACTTCGCGATTTCATCTCTCTTTTCACGCAGCAAAGCAGCATGCGTGAATCTGTGAAGCTCTATGATCTGAAGCGGGATCAAGGTCGACCTAATCAGTGAAGCAAAAAACAAGCCGCAAACAAGTATTGCTGCTGGCTGCCCCGCCTGCTCCCAGCGTGAAACAATCGCCGGAACAAGGAGCGCCATCACCAAACAGGTGAAGTGATTTATCAGTGTTCCAAACTGGTAAAGAAGGAGATAGTTCGCCTTAAGCGAAACATCTCGAAGTTCTGAGATAGACAGGCTCTTAGCTACGTCAATCTTGCCAGTGAACAACATGGTCGCGATCATGAACCCGCTGAGAACTGAGGTTGCCGTAAGGACCGCTCTCCACAGATCTTTGTCCTTGGGATCAATCAGCCCGATTTGCAAGAGCAAATACCCGATTGCCCCACCAGCTATCAACGTTAAAGCATAAAAAGCGATCTTGGAGCGCTTGGCGGCCTTCGTCGGCAATGCATCACGACGCGCAGCCGCCAGCGTTTCAGCAGCTGCTGAAACCTCGGGAGGCGTAAGATCTCGTAGGCTCACAGCGATACTCATAGGTCCGTGTTACGTGAATTTTCCGGTGTTATCAATAAGTTGGAAATTATTCGCATTGGGTGTCACCAGGTGGGTCATATAATTCACCACCTCCGTCTCAATTTCTGTGACTGCTGGAACGCCTGGGCGCACTTGCTGAACCTCGATCATCAACTTCTCTCGATACTTCTCAAGGTCACCAAGAGACACGCCGTCCACAAATGTGACGGTTATCCCACTCAAGCCAGTCCCATCCTCACTTTCATTTACCAACTTTTCGACTTCGTCAACGTCAAGCTCTTGGCCATCCAAAGCCTCGACGGTGGTGGTCACTCGCTTAAGCGCTCCCAAGCCCTTGGGAGTAATGAACGTCTCTAGCGACTTGCCAAAAGTATTCGGCTCAGCGACAAAGCCACTGTGAAGACGCGCCGTAACTTCCTTCACTCCTCGATGCAACTTCGCCATTTCCTTAAACCCTAAGCTCGGAGCATCTTCCAGCCGCAAATTCGGGAATTTGGGCGATACGTGTCGACGAACAAGATCGCGAATTGCATGGATCGCAAGGGGGCCACTCCCGGCAACCCGCGCAGTTTCAATCACAATTGCCTCACCGAAGACAAGGATCGCGAAGCGTTCCACTACCTCTTTGGGAGTTCCGTCCTCGTCGACAATAGGCTCCGCAGATATGCGAGCTTTAATGTCATCAAGCACGGCTTGGTCTGGTGTGAGGCCTGCCACATATGAATAGGCATGAAAAAGCACTGCCTGCCCTTTCCTTTCCACGCGCTCAAAGAACACACACCTGTTGCCGGGCTTTATCTTCTCACGCTTAGGATAGTGCCGATCCCAAACAGTGTTAGCAGCCGTGAAGACTGCATCCATTTGCAGGTGAAGATTGATGGCCGGAATGGCCGGATACCGCTGACCGTCAATTTGAGCAACTTTCTTTACCAACAAAGTCCGGCGAATAAGCGCCATTTAACATCCCCCTGAATGCACAAGCGATCCTGCGAGTTTGCCCATTCTGACATGACACGACGTTATGCGCCCATCTACCAAGTCGTCTCCGACGCCTAGGGACATGACGTAGATCGGACAAGCGTAAAGAACGTGCCTCCTGCTAGTGGTAGGGCCACGTGAAGCGGCACTAGCACCAACTCTGCCAGTGCAGTCAGGCCCCGCACTTGTGCTGGACTGGGGAGGATATCGGCGAAGCCGCTCACCAGGAACGCCAGCGTGTGGAGGGCGATGACGGCAGCCCAGGTCCAGAGGAAGCCCCGCCAGAAGCCTCCGCGGGGGAGACCCTGTCCTGCGTGATGGGGGAAAGGCTGGCGGTTGATCCACGCCCGTCGTCGGTTGGCCCGATGGGTGATCCAGAAGAGGAAGGCCAGCACCAGCCAGGTGCCAATGCCTCCCAAGACCGCCAGCCACCCAAATGAGCTTCCGTTCTGGAGCATCTCCAAGCCGCCACCGACGAAGACGAGGCCGGCTCCCCCGAGAAGAACCGATGCGCAACCCACGTTTGCGTAAGAGTTCATGCGGTCAGGGCCTGTGCGCCGTCCAAACGCCATTGGCCTTGCTGAAACGGACCGGCTCAATGATGGGACGCACCAGCTCGGTGCCCGAGATATTCAGGACCACCTCGCCTGCCAAGTCGCAAACGACCCCATCGGCCGGGGCCGCGTCTCGGCAATCCGAAAGCTTGAAGTCCCGGTAACCGGTCACCGTCATCGATCCGCTGGAGACTTGGGTGAAGGTGGCTCCAATCGCAGCTTGGGCTTCTTCGATGGACGGCCAGTTGCTGCCACAAGCGGCCAAGCCCAGTGCAGCGATGGCGGAAATCAGCAAGGTAAGGACGATCTTCATGAAACCCCCTGTGTTTGGGTGATGGTTGGGTGCTACATTTCATGAAGACTCTGCCACAAAACGCCGTGAGAAGTCATGCTTCAGGATCAATCCATCAAGCTGCGTCCACGTGTCCAAGGCTCCACCGTCACCCCGCAGCCTCTTTGCGGCCCGCCTGAAACAAGCGCGAGCGCTGCGCGGCATTGCCAGCCAGCGGGCGCTGGGGGTGCTCATGGGACTGGATAAGAAGCTGGCGAGCAGCCGGGTCAACCGTTACGAGAACGAGACCAGTGGCATTGACCTCGACGGATTGGGCAAATTGGCCGAGGTGCTCGGGGTGCCGATGGCCTACCTTGTGGCCGAAGACGAGACCATTGCTGAGGCAATCTTGGCTTTAGCTGAGATGCCCCCCAAGGAAAGAAAAGAGGCAGTTCAGGCCCTTTTTGGCACAATCGTTGGCAAGCCGACTCGCTAATTCAATGATGACGGAGTGGTATGCGGGAAAAAATCGCTGCATGGAAGAATGCCTTAGATGGCGATGCTAATTCTGTCAGCCAAGCGCTCTCGCATTTAGCATGGAATATCGCTGCTTTTTCCTCTATCGGCGAAGCTATACGTGAAGCTCCGGAGACGGAGGGGGCGAAGAAGATCAATGGAGTGATGATCGACTTGCTGGTTGAAGGCTTTTGGGGCTCGACCATGCAGGCAATTCGACGACTGGTGGACAAAGCGCACCCCCTATATGGTCGCAATGGAGTGTGCTCCTTGGGGGCCATCCTCAGTGATGTTCGTGCAGTTCGAAATCGCATCACGCGCCGGGTGTATGTTGAGCAAATCGCGGAACTTCCTTACAACTACGAAGAAGTCCGGAGGCGCCATGAAGAATATGCGTGGCAACAGGGTCCCGGTGCTTTTTGGGTGCCCCGGGAGTTTCACTATGAGATTTCTGAACAACGGCACGCTGAGTTCGATTGGCTGAGTGGAACAACCCCTGGAACGAGTTCCGACGCGGATGTCATTCAAGAGAGCATCTTTGATCGACTGGATGCACGCTTGGCACGTCTAGATGGCGTTGTTGAGCATGCCACGCTGCATTACGCCCATGCCGCCACGGAGGCAAGCAGGAATGGGCGCGTCCTAGACCAATGGGGGCTCGATGACGCAAAAGCTGCGCTGAAGGAACTATACGAGGTAGCCGAATTGATTGGCAGATGGTTTTGTTTCTCAGGTGTTGGAATGCTGTTGCCAACGCCTCAGTTCGATCAGTTTGAGCATCTGGATCAACCATTGCTTCAAGGCTCAAGAGCGTCGCTTGATGCACTATGGAACGCCTTCGATGAAGAAACTCAACGTTGGTATCAGATCAACAACGAAGATCTCTAATAGGTGCCTCAGGGACGCGGGGGGCGGAACGATGTTGACTTCGGTGGATTGAGAGTTGAGTGAACCACATGCCGCTTTTCGGGGGCTGGTTCTGAAGACGCTGGCTGTTGTTTGGAAAAGCGGAAATTCTCTTCCGGATCTGCCTTCAGGAACCTGTCCAATAACCGCTGCTGTAGGCGTTTTGCTTCGATGACAGCGGCTTCCTGAGCGGTGACCGCCAAGCGCTCGGCTTGCTTGGCGCAGCCCACCTGCTCTTCGGTCAGTTTCACCGCGTCTTGCAGGTCCCGCAGGGTCCTGGGTGTCCAGCCCACGCGCTGGGCGAGCTTGTCTTTGCCCTTCAGCCCTGCTTCGCCTTGATCGCGGTAGTAGCGGGCATCGTGCCGGGCCCGTCGGGCCTGCTTGAGGTCAGCCGTCGCCTGGTTTCGTACGACGACGGCCAACTGGGCTTCTCCCTCGGCAGAGAGGTAGTCCCGGGCCAGCGAGCGGGGCAAGGGATCGGCATGGTTCTGAGCCCAAGCCAGGGCACGCCGGATCAGATCGGCCACGTCTTTTTCGAGCTGAGCCAGCCATAGGTTCGCCAGGTGGGCCGCTTGTTCGCTTTCCCTCGTTCCATTACCGGTGACCCGGGTGTGGACTTGCGGAGGCAGTTTGGCCGCTGCCTCTTTCCCCCGGTGACTGACCACCCGAGTGGTCCTTTTGGGCACTGAAGATCCGGGTTGGAGGGAAGCGGGACGCATCTCAGGTGCTGGAACGGCGCCGTGGGCTTTTGGGGTATTTGGAACGAGAAGGGCTTCGGTCGCAGCCTGCAACCGCTGAGCCCCTTCTTTACGGCGTTCAACCAAGGCACGCGCATGCAGGGCTTGTTCGTCCACGGTTGCCAATCGGCCTTCGGCAGCGGCCTTGGCTTTGATTTCTTCGAAGCGACGGGAGTGCTGGTTGAACCGCCGTTCTCCTGCCGTCTTCAAGCGATCGTTGCGTTTTGCACGAGGGAGGCGCTCCCCCCTGCGACGGGCTTGCGTGACCGCCTTGCCTTCGTGCCTGGAGGGCAGACGGTCCAGCTTGGCGGCGGCGCGGAAGTCGCCCGCTTCTATGGCGCTGCCTTGCTGGTCGCGCAGGCTGCGGTGGTCCACGCGTGCCGATTGGCAGGCAGCGCTCAGGGCATCGTTGATGCGCTCACCGATCAAGGCTCGCAGTGCCTTCAGCTCCTGAGCACCTGCCTTGAACTCGTCCAAGATCCTGGCCGCGCTGTCGCCAAACCCGGTCGGATCCACTTGGCGAGGGGTCATGAGAATGTGCGCGTGGTAGTTCCGCTCATCGCCTCCCTTGTCTGGGGCGTGGAGAGCGATCTGCACGGCCACGCCGTAACGTTCCACCAACAGTTGGCCGACGTCCCGAGCCAGCGCCCGGCGTTGTTCGGGCGTGAGTTCGTGGGGCAGGGCCATGAGCACCTCGCGCGCGACACGCGCGTTCTTCCGTGTCTCGTGTTCTTCAACCTTGGACCAGAGTTGGTGCGGATCCAATGCCCACGCTGGCGCGTTGGTGGGGGCCAGCATGTCCACGGAAAGTACGCCGGTTTTGCGGCAGTAGCTGTGGCGTGCGCCGCTGGGATCGTCCAGGTCGAGACCAGCCCGGTAAGCGGCGGCAGCGGTGGCGCTGTCGCCCTTCCCACGGCTGAGACTTTTCACTTGAACGCTGTAGATCGCCACTGCCCAAAGCTCCGATGCAACGCAGCCCCCTCTGGGGGGGAGGATTGGGGGGAGGCGACGCGAAAGGCGTGGCGTTCGGGTGTCGGGGCGAAGCCCTGACCGCACGGTTTTGCGAAGCAAAACCATAAGTGCGCTATTGCTTGGTTGCTGGGGGCGAAATCGCCCCCTGCCAACCACATAGAACCGGGCCGCTCGCTGCCGCTCGTCGGGCCCCCTTCTCAGGGTTACATGCACGTCGGAACTGTCAACTTTTTAGCCAAGAGCAAAAGCGATGCTCGCTGACCGCTCGCATCCACGATGGGGCAGAGCCCCTTGCGCTTCGCGCCATTTCTGGTTGCATGGAGCAACGAAGCAAGAGCAAGCGTGCTGTGGGAAACGTTGAAAAGCAGAAACTGAAGTTGGAGCGGATGGTCGGAGCGCTGGCCAAGGAGCAAGCCAAGCTGCTGCTCGTCGAACGCGAAGAGCAACGCAAGCGCCGGCGCGCAGAACTGAAGCAACGCGAGGCGGATCGCCGTGCCGATGCTCACCGGAAGATCGAGCTGGGAGGTCTGGTTGTCGCTGCCGGCGTGGACAGTTGGGATCCGGCAGAGATTGTCGGCGGCTTGTTGGTTGTAAGCGAGCAGCTGTTGCTACAACCGACCCGACGAAACGCCCTGCGCGAAAAAGGCATCACCCATTTGGAGGCAAGGGCCGCCACTCGAAGGGTAGGGCAATCATGACTTGGACGCCATTACACGAGGCCGTGGTCATGGGCGATGTTGCCGCGATCAACGCTGCACTGGCCGCGACCATCTTTCCTGATCCGCGCGATCGCCACGGTCAGACACCTCTCCACTTCGCCGCCCATCTGGGAAACGTTGAGGCAGTGTCCGCGCTGTTGCTGGCCGGTGCTTCCCCGAATGCACGTGATCGCCATGCCCAGACCCCGCTTCACTTGGCGGCATGCTCAGATCATGTTGGGTCTTCCGGACCCGCTGCGGCGGCTCTGGCTGCGCTGGCCGATGGGCGCCCCTGGACGTCCGTTCACGCAACTAGGTTCCTGGAGGGGTGGGAACGGCGTGACCCTGCCGCCACGTGTGCGACGCTCCTTGCCGCAGGCGCTGAGCCAAACGCCCCAGATTGCCGACACGAGACGCCGTTCGGTCTGGCTTACCCGCGAGCTTTGAAGGCTTTCCTCTCGGCGTGAATTGAGACGCGTTTGCGACATCCGCGGGTGCGGAGCGAATTGGCGTGTTTTTTTGTGAATTAACTATATCTGGTGTTGATTTTGTAATTTTTACACAAGATCATGGGTGTGGGCGGTCGTCGCCCAAAACCATTGTCGAGGTCGAAATGGGCAAGAATCAGCACGTGGTGAAGCGGCCGGATGGCTGGGCGGTGCGTGGCGAAGGCAACTCGCGCGATACCTCTCACCACCGGACCCAGGAAGAGGCAAGGCAGCATGCGCGTGAGATCGCCATTAACCAGCGCAGCGAAGTGGTGATCCACGACCGTCAGGGCCTTATCCGGGACAAGGACAGTTACGGGAACGACCCAAATCCTCCTAAGGGTTGATCAACAAGGCCGCCGTTTGGCGGCCTTGTCTTTTGCTGGAGCTTGGTTTGCCGACGGGGCAATGCGCACCCGAGCCATCCCCAACAGTGGGAGCAAGTGGGACGCATTGCCCCGCTGCTTGCTGGCCCTTCTGCAAGCCTGTTAGGCTTCCAAGTATCGTTAGAGGTATCGTTTTTCTAGTCGAATGTTCCGGGGATTTTCTTATGGAACAGTCGGTTAGGTGGGTTTGGGTTCGATTCCCATCGCCCGCTCCAGCATTCCAAACCCCGGTAACGGTCAGCCCGTTGCCGGGGTTTTTTTTCAGGGCTGGGCTGCAGATGCCATCAGCTCGCCTTTCTCCAGATGCAACACGCGCGAGGCATACTCGGCAGCCTTGGGGTCGTGGGTGACCATCACCAGCGTTTTGCCGTATTCATGATTCAGCTGCTGCAGCAGCTCCATGATCTCTACGGCTGACTGCCGGTCAAGATCACCGGTTGGCTCATCGCAGATCAGAAAGTCGGGGTCGGTCACAATCGCCCGCGCGATGGCCACACGCTGCTGCTGGCCCCCTGACAATTCCGATGGGCGGTGGCGCGCACGGTCGGCAAGCCCGACCAGCTCCAGCGCAATCGCGGCGCGTCGACGCCGTTCCGCTCCGGGAAGTGGCGTGAGCCGAAGCGGCAGTTCCACATTCTGCAAGGCGGTCAAGCTGGGCATCAGATTGTAGAACTGGAAAACGAAACCAACGCTGCGGCTGCGCCAGGCCGCCAATTGGCTGCTGCCCAGTTGGTCAACGCGCGTTCCATCAACAAGAATGCTTCCGGCGCTGGGTTCATCTACGCCGCTCATCAGGTTCAATAGTGTGGTCTTGCCTGATCCAGAGGGTCCCATCAGGGCCACGAACTCACCGGCGCGTACCACCAGGTCAATGGCCTGCAGTACCTGGATGTGTTGATTGCCACGCTGGTAGGACTTGCTGACGCCGGAAAGCGAAATGGTGCAGGACATGTTGGCTCCAGTAGCCTTGGCGGAAGTCACGAGGAGGCAGGTGTGACAGTGGCGGGTGTCGAGCGCAGTGCCCTGCCTTGGAAACTGACACGGGCAGCCATGTCCGGCAGGATCCGCGGGTCGTGTGTGTCCAGGCCGATCCGGGCGCGCACGGTTGCCTTGCCCCGGTCAGCCGTGGGGATGATGGCGATGACGTTCCCCGCCAGGTCCAGTTCGGGGTAGGCGTTCAGCCGGATTAGGGCTGGCATTCCAGCTGCGATCCGGCTGATGTAGGCCTCGCCAACATCCACTTCGATTTCCAGCGAGTGCATGTCCACGATGGTTGCGATGCCCGTGCGGGTGAAGCCGCTGGCTGCGCTGGGCGAAATGATCTCGCCTACCTGTGCAGCCTTGGAGGTGACAACGCCAGCGAAGGGCGCGCGGATGACGGTCTGCTCCAGTAGTACCTGCGCCGCCTCGACCTGTGCTTTGCTGGCCTCGGCCGTGCTCCGCTGGGCGGCAAGTTGCGCACGCAGGCTTGCCACCTTGGCCAGTGCCTGTTCGGCATCCTGATGGGCCAGCAGCTTACGGTCTGCAAGCTCGATGGCGCGTTGGGCATCGCGTTGAGCCTGATCGAGCTGCGTCTGGTACTGCTGCGCCAGCTTCGTGGCCGCGGCGTACTGGCGTGCTGCTATGTCCCGCGATGCACGGGCGGACCGTCCATCCAATCGGGCCAGTATCTGGCCGGTCTCGACCTCCTCTCCCTCTTCGAAGAGCACTTCGGTCACCATGCCGATGGTTTGTGCCGACACAGTGGCGGTACGACGCGCCACGACATAGCCGCTGGCGTCCAGGCCCATGGATGACGGATCTGCGGCAGGGAGGGAAGGGGGCGTAGTGACCGCGGCGCGGTTGCGATCGAAGGAGGTTGAAGGGGGGCTGCCGTGTCTTGCCAGTACCCACGCACCGATGCCGAGCGCCAGTAGAACGAGCACAGTCCAGACTTGCCATCGCACCGACGGCCGTATGCCAGAGATGGGCCCAACGGCCCCGGCGGCCGTACCGCGTCGGAGCTGGTGGAGCAGATCGCTGCGAGAAGGGGGCGTTTTCGGAGTCATGGGGTATGCCTTCAGCCAGCCTGTTGAAGTGTTCGGGTCAGTTCTTCAGTGCCTGCGCCAAGCCACGGCTGAGGGTGCGACGCAGCGGCAGTACGGAACCCAGGAGGGCGAGAAGCAGGGCATACGCCAGCACCGCGGAAATCACGCTGGAATCGACGATGAACGTTGCGTATACGGCTTGGCTTGCGCCCGATGTGCCAAAGTGGGTCCCGTCCAGGAGGGCATGGACCAGCGCAGCGGCCATCAGGGACGTCAGCACTCCGACGATTGCCACCTCGGTCAGGACGGCCAGCCAGATGGATGCTGGGCTGAAGCCCAGCGCCCACAGCGTGGCCAGCTGGCGGCGACGTTTGTCCAGGACCATGTCCAGCGCTGTTGTGATGGCAAGTGCGGCTCCCGCGCCCAGCAAAAGGGATACACCCAGCGCAGCTGCAGTGACCAGGCGAGTCAGAAACCCCATCTGCTGTTGGTAGTAGTCCACCTGTCCTACGAACCGGACCCCTTCCAGCCGAGGATCAGCTTGGCCCGCTGCGATCAGCTCGCCCAGCTGGTCGGGGCCAGTCAACTTGATCCATGCGGAGGAAACGCCGGACGGCCGATTCGATGCTGCCTGCAGCGCTGACTGTTCGACCCAGATTTCCGATTCCCATAAGTTCCCACCGGCCTCCAGCAGACCCACCCGTCGCCACGTCGCCCCCAACAGCTCGGTGGTGGCCTGGTTCAGCGCTAGATACTGTCCCGCCAGCGTGGCGCTCCCCAGCCACTGCCGTTGACCAGGTTCAAAACCTCCGGTTGCATGAATCGGCGCATTGTCGAGGAGCACCCAGGTATTGCGATCAATCCCGCGAAGCTGCAAGGTCCCTGGTTGGCCATCGGTGCGGGGCAGCCGGGCGGTGGCAAGGAACTGGAGCGCCACGTTCGGCCGGCCATCGGCATCACGCGCAACCTGTGGAAGCTGTGAGAGCTGGGCCACTTGCTCCTGTGACAGGCTGCTGCTGGATTCGTCCGTGGCGTTGGCGGCCATCGCCAGTGCGATGTCGGACTGCCCCGTCTGGCGCGTGATGCGGTCAATGCCCGCCGGAATGGACAGCATGACTGTCAATGTTGATGCGGCTATGGCGAATCCGGTGAAGATCATCAGCGCATCGTGGGGGCGGCTGCGATGCATCGATAGCAGAATGAAGAGCAGTTGACGGACGTGTCCGGTCGTACGCATGAACGGTTTCTCCGGGTGGCGTCACGGCTGCAGGTGATCGATTGGCCGCAGGCGTGCAATGCGGTAGGCGGGCAGGGCCAGCGCAGCCACGGCCAGTAGCCCCAGTCCTGCGGGTAGCCACAGCAGCGCCCAGTCCGGCACCCGCAGTTGGCCGACTAGCCACTCGACCTGCGGATTCACTGCCGACATGACGGCAATGCCACCCAGCAGACCCAGCAACACTCCCAGCACAAGCTGGGTCCCGAGTTCGGCGCTCAGTGCTGCGAACTGCAGCCGGCGACCGAACCCCAGTGCCAGCAGCCCCGCCATGCTGGCGCGCCGCAGCGCGACCAGATGGGCCAAGACCGTGACGAACACCAACAGAGCGCAGGCGGCCATGGCGAGCATGACGATGCCAAGCAGATCCTGGACCTGACCGAATCGACCCAGCGCACTCTGGACAGCCGTACTGGGTTCGGCAAGCAACGGCGGGTCGCTGCTGGCGAACTTGTGGTTGATGGCATCGGCCAAGCTTTCGATGGTGGCAGCGTCTCGTGCCGTTACTGTGCCGCGCATGACCCGATTCTGCTGCGCCACGGGAAGCAGCCTGTTGATGTAGTCATAGTGCGCATAGGCAATGCGATTGCCCAGTTGTGCTTGGGTCAGTGGCAGCACATCGATAATCGTCACTGGCATAACGATGCCTGAGAGGAGCTCTGTGGGATGCAGGCTCATTCCGGCCTTCAGGTTGCAGCGCTCGCCAAGTTCTGCACCGACAAGTATTCCCTGTTCGGTGCCGCGCCAGCGTTCGATCATCTCCCCCGGAACCCCGCTGGAGCGGAGCCTGGCAACGGTGCCGGAGCCCCCAATGGCGTTGAGCGGTATGACGCTGCGGCCTGCGCCGCAGGGCAGTGCGGTGACACTGAGGTAGGTGATACCTGCGACCCCGCTATGCCGTTCCAGTTCGTGCATGTAGCGAAGCGGGTAGGCGTCTGCCTGCGCCCGCGCGTTGGAGATGGCCAGGCCTGCATTGATGCTGCCCCCCGCCCGGGATACCAGGAATGGATCGGTCAAGGCAGACAGAACGACCCACGCGAGCACAGTGACCGCCAGTGTCGATACCAGATATACCCCCCTGAACTGCTGTTCGCGTAGGCGCACCACGGCCAGGAAGAAAGAAGCGCTGAGTGCGTTGGTCATGATTCAGCGGTTGAAGGCGAGGTCAACGGCCCTGACGGCACCGGGCTGACTGGCTTGAAGCGACGCCATTGCCGCGTGGAATGGCTGGCACGGCTGGGCACAGGATTCGCTCCTCAGCAGCAGCAGGGTCCACGCGCCCTCTGGCACTGCTCCCGTGTCCACACCCAGGGTTTTCAGCAGGCCGGTCACCTGAGTGAGCCGCATGGTCGATAGTGGCGCTGCCTGCGGCGCTGCCAGAATGGCCTTGGCAGCGTCAAGGTCGTCGGCATTTTCGATCCGGGCGACCAGATGGCCTGCTGGCGAGTAAACCCAGATGGCCGGCAGTTGTACGTTTGGAACCGGTTCGTTGGCAGCCGCAAGATAGGCCTGGAAGAACGCACGTACATCCGCTTTCCCTGCCGTCGCGTTCTCAGAGCCGTATGAAGCGAAGGGCAGGCCGCACATCAAGGCGAGACCAGCCGCCACCCCCATGGAGATCTTCATGGTGTTCCTTGCTTTCAATGGAGCGCGATGGCCCGGGCGCGCAAATCGCGCCCGGGTGATCAGAATCAGAGAACGACAATCACGCAGAGATTGGCGTCGCAGATGACGATGACATCGGTCGCGGGTGCGTTTTCAGCTGCGAGAGCGTTGCTGGAACCGAATACAGAAGCAGCAAGCAGTGCAGTGGCAAACATCGAAGTGCGGATCTTCGTGAACATGCAAAACTCCCTTTCAGTGGATGAGTGTTGGACTTCCATGCCCTCGGCGCCTTGGGCCATTGCAATGTAGGAATGCGATCGATACGACTGCAAGGCGTCGGCCCGCTTTTCGTAAAATTCTCAGACACCGGCGGGAAATCACGACATTTGGCGGCCGAAGATGCCCCTCTGCGCGTCGCCGCTGGCCTGTCCGTGCGGGTGGACTCCGATCGGCGTGCCTTGCCAGGCAGGCACCAGCGTCAGGTTCTGCCCTCGAAAGAGACAGGGGGCTGTGAACGCAACCCACACCAGCATCATCCCGCCGCCACACGCCCGCGCTATGCTGCGCGCCTGCCGCCCGATGCCCCCGCGATGAAGCTCGCCATCCTGTCCCGCAACAGTTCCCTGTATTCCACCCGTCGGCTGGTCGAGGCCGCGCGCGCGCGCGGGCACACCGTGCGCGTGCTGGACCCGCTGCGCTGCTACATGCGCATTGCCGCCGATGGCTTTTCGATGCATTACAAGGGCCGGCCGATGACCGGCGTTGATGCGGTCATTCCGCGCATCGGCGCCTCCATTACCCGCTACGGCACCGCCGTGCTGCGCCAGTTCGAGCTGATGGGCGCGCGCACGCCCAACCCGTCAGACGCCATCCTGCGCTCGCGCGACAAACTGCGCGCGCACCAGTTGCTGGCGGCCAAGGGCATCGACATGCCGGTCACCGTGTTCGGCGACAACCCCGACGACACCGTGGATCTGCTGTCCATGCTGGGCCCGGCCCCGCATGTGGTGAAGCTCAACGAAGGCACCCAGGGGCGGGGCGTGATCCTGACCGAAAAGGCCAGCGCCTCGCGCGGCATCGTCGAGGCCCTGCGTGGCCTGTATGCCAACTTCCTCATGCAGGAATTCATTGGCGAGGCCAGGGGCGCGGACCTGCGCTGCTTCGTGGTGGGCGACCAGGTAGTGGCGTCCATGCAGCGCCAGGCCGCCGAGGGCGACTTCCGTTCCAACCTGCACGCCGGCGGCACCGCCCAGCCGGCCAAGGCCAGCCGTGCCGAGCAGCAGGTGGCCGTGCGCTCGGCCAAGGCGCTGGGCCTGTCGGTCTGCGGGGTGGACCTGATCCGCTCCCAGCGCGGGCCGCTGGTGCTGGAAGTGAACTCGACCCCGGGCCTGGAGGGCATCGAGGCTGCCTGCGGGGTGGACGTGGCCGAGCGCATCATCGTGCATGTGGAAAAGCTTAAAAAGCCTTGATATTCAATGGTGTACGCATTCGTTCAGCTGGCGGGGACGGGTTTAACACCGCTTTAATCGGCCGGGGCGTAGTCTCCATTTCACCGCAGCTCTGCCTCTCAGCAGGATCGGTAATCGGGATGACACTTCAAGCCCAGGCGGCGCAGCGCCGTCTGGGCTTTTTTCTTGCCGCGCAGCAACTTGCGCACGGCGGGGTCTTGGCTGAACATGCCTTGGCCACTACCGGCACACCTAAGGAGGGGAATGTGATGCGTAAGGTTGCATGTGCTGTCCTATTGGTCCTGGCCTCCGCCAGCGCTGCGGCAAGCCGTGGCACCGCCGGCCCGCTGGATGTCAGCCGCCCGGCCGATCTGGTCAACACCCAGATTTCCACCATCCGCGCCGATCTGGCCAAGGGTGAACTCTATTCCGAGATTTCTGCCGGCGAGCAGGCCAAGGTGAGCGATGCGCTGACCCGCATCCAGACTGCCATTGACCGCAGCGGCGGCGCTGAACTTTCCAGCGGCCAGCAGGTCTCTGTGTTCAACGACCAGGAGATCGTCAACACGGTCTTGACCCGCGCCAAGGATGATAGCCGCATGATCTGCAAGCGCACCCGTGCGGTGGGCAGCAACATGGTGACCTCGCAGTGCATGACCGTGGCCCAGCGCCGCGCATTGAGCCGCGACAGCCAGCGCGAAATGAACGACATCCAGCGCAACCGACCGTTGCCGGAACGCTAAAACACCAAACATTCAAGAGGCTACAGTGAGAATTCTGGTAATCGAAGACAACAGTGACATCGCGGCCAATCTGGGGGACTACCTGGAAGACCGTGGCCACACCGTCGATTTCGCCGCCGACGGTGTGACCGGGCTGCACCTGGCCGTGGTGCATGAGTTCGACGCGATCGTGCTGGATCTCAATCTGCCCGGCATGGATGGCATCGAGGTCTGCCGCAAGCTTCGCAATGAAGCGCGCAAGCAGACCCCGGTGCTCATGCTCACCGCCCGCGATTCGCTGGACAACAAGCTGGCCGGCTTCGATTCGGGCGCCGACGACTACCTGATCAAGCCGTTCGCGCTGCAGGAAGTGGAAGTGCGCTTGAACGCGCTGTCGCGCCGCGGCAAGGGCGTGCAGACCCGCGTGCTGGAAACCGGCGATCTGGAATACAACCTGGACACGCTGGAAGTGCGCCGCCAAGGCAAGCTGCTGCAGCTCAACCCCACCGCCCTGAAGATCCTGCAGGCACTGATGGAAGCAGCCCCGGCCGTGGTGACCCGCCAGGAACTGGAAACCCGCGTGTGGGGCGAAGAGCTGCCCGATTCCGATTCGCTGCGCGTGCATATCCACGGCCTGCGTGCAGTGGTGGACAAGCCGTTCGAAGTGCCGCTGATCCAGACCCGCCATGGCATCGGATACCGCATCGCCACACCGGAAGCCTGATTCGGTGGCGGCGAAAGGGGAGCGTCGGCGCACGCCTTATCGGCGGCGCCTGCGCAGCCGCATCATCGTGTCATTCGTGTTGTTGGGCTTCTGCCTGACAACCCTGTTCGCGTTCGCCACCAACTGGGCCCGCATCCGCGTGGAAAACCAGCTGGTGGAAGACGTGATGAACCGCAACATCAACGAGTACGCGCGTCGCTTCTACGAACACCCTGGGCGCAACCCGGAAGTGCCGGTGCAGCAGATCAAGGCGTATGCGTACTCGCGCGACAAATTCGACCGCGTGCGCGAGAACCAGCCGGACTGGGCCGCGCTGCCCAACGGCAACTACAACCTGAGCGGCACCGACGAGCAGGGCCAGCCTTACGCCTACAAGCTGGCGGTGCGCAAGGCTGACGACGCCTGGTTCTTCCTGGCCTATGACATGACCGACAGCGTGCGCGGCGGGCAGCAGCTCAGTCGCGCGCTGGTGTTGTCGGTGCTGGTGTTCAGCCTGCTGTCGCTGGTGCTGGGTTGGTGGTCGGCCTCGAAGGTGATGAAGCCGGTGTCTGACCTGGCCGCACGCCTGCGCGCCTATCGCGGCGGCAGCAGCGACCCCGAGCCGCTGGCCCCGCGCTTCCCCGATGACGAAGTGGGGCAGTTGGCGCAGGCGCTGGACGACTATTCATCGCGGCTGACCGAAGTGGTGCAGCGCGACCGTGAGTTCAATGCCGACGTGAGCCACGAACTGCGCACGCCGCTGGCCGTGATTCGCGGCGCCACCGAACTGCTGCTGACCCGTCCGGGTCTGGACGAGAAGGTGCTGCAGCGTCTGCAGCGCATCCAGCGTGCCGAACAGCAGTGCAGCGATCTGATTGGCGCCTTGCTGCTGCTGTCGCGCAACGAGCGCGGGCAGGGCACCAGCAACGTTGCCCGCGTGGCCGAGCAGCTGCTGGATGCACACCGCGCACAGCTGGGCGGCAAGCCGCTGGAGCTGGTGCTGGAAGGCGAGCGCGATCTGGTGATCGACGCGCCCGAGGCCGCGCTGTCGGTGGCGCTGGGCAACCTGATCGGCAATGCGGTGAAGTATTCGCAGGACGGCGACGTGCGCGTGCACGTGGGCGGCAATGCGGTGTCGGTGACCGACAGCGGTCCCGGCTTGAGCGAAGAAGATGCCGCCAAGCTGTTCCAGCGCGGTTATCGCGGCACGCATGCCGGCCATTCGCAGGGTGGCGGTATCGGCCTGTCGATCGTCAGCCGCCTGTGCGATCTGTACGGCTGGCAGGTGAGCGTGCGGCCGGGCGGCCAGCGCGGCGTGATCGCCACGCTGACGTTCTCGCCGAAGCCGCTGTAATCGGGCACACGGAAACCCGGTAGGCGCCGATTTTGGTCGGCGCTGGTGCTGCGCGCGATGTGTCGTGACTGGCGCGTGCGAAGGTGACGTTGCGCCGTTCTTTGCGGGCCTGACACCGTGGCGATGTGATCGGTATCGCGCAGTGGCTGTGCGTTGCGGCACGAATGGGCTGCGGCGTAGGGGCGGTGGCGCTTTTGCCTCGTGATTGACGGGGCATGCGGTGGCCTGATGGCGTGGCCGGGGCAGGTGCCTTGGCCGGGATTGGCGTCCTGAAATCTACCCAACAATCAACAAACCTCTGATGTGCCGCTGGCCATCATGGAATATGCACCGTGTGCCTGCTTCTGGCGGACGGTGCGTGGGGATTCATTGGAATCCGCCGGAGTGTTTCGTTGATTGTTGTGATCCGGTACGCCAACCCGCACCGTCCGCCACCTTGCATCCGCAGGTGGCCCCGCCGTCTGCGGAGGAGCATCGCCATGTCACAGCGCACCGCCTATCCCAACCTGCATCGCCTGGTTGGCGATTCCATCGATCAGCTTCCGGCCGAGATTGCCGAACGCATTGAAGACGTCCTGTCCGAACCCACCGACCTGCTGCCGAACCTGTTGGCCCGCATGGATGGCCGCGACACCGCCGAAGGCCAGCCGCAGAAGGCCACCGGCCTGACGCCGGCCCAGGCCGTCACCCTGGCCAGTCTGAGCCGCACCCTGGCCGGCCTGAACGCCCTGATCCAGATGCTGCACGCCGCCGAAGCCGCCCGCGTACAAGGCAGCGCCGGCCAACAACTGCCGTCCGACGTGGTGGAGGGTCTGCTGCTGGCCGCCCGCGAACTGGCCCAGTACGCCCGCCGCCAGCTGGGCTGAAGGGCAGGTCACCCGACGGGGTCGGATCCCTTTCCGCAGGAAAGGGCTCTGACCCCAGCTTAGCCAGCCGCCCAGGGGCGGATCCCTTTCCAGAGGAAAGGGCTCTGACCCCGATCAGGCGTGCGGAAAGGCAGATCAGTCGAGCAAGCTCGACTCTACTCAGTCGAGCAAGCTCGACTCTACGCGGGTTCAGCGCGCTAGCTGCAAGTACTGCTCATGCAGTGCTTCCACCTGCGCCTGCAGGTCATCCGGGTGCCCATCATTGACCACCACGTCATCGGCCAGCGCCAACCGCTGTGCGCGGCTGGCCTGGGCGGCAATCATCTGGTCGGCCAGCGCGGCATCAATGCCGTCGCGCTGCATCAGCCGGGCATGCTGCACGGCCTCGGGGGCGTCCACCACCAGTACGCGGTCCAACCACGGGTAGGCCATGCGTCCGCCCACTTCGGTCAGCAGGGGGATGGCGGCAATCGCATAGGGGCTGGGTGCCTGCTCGCACTGCTGCTGCATCAACCGGCGGATGGCCGGGTGGGTGATGGCTTCCAGTGCTGTGCGTTCGGCCGGGTCGGCGAAGATGTGGGCGCGCAACCGCGCCCGGTCCAGGGTGCCGTCGGCCAGCAGCATGTCGGCGCCGAAGCGCTCGGCAATGCGGGCCAGGGCCGGTGCGCCGGGGGTGACCACGGCGCGGGCGGCCAGATCGGCGTCGGCCACCACGATCCCCAGCGCCTCGAAGCGCCGGGTCACCTCGCTCTTGCCGGCGGCAATGCCGCCGGTCAGGCCCACCACGTAGCGGCTCATGGCGGTGCCGTCAGCGCAGCCCGCTCATCACCAGGTACTGGTTCAGCAGCGGCTCGCCCCACATGAAGAACAGCCAGCCGGCCAGCGCCAGATAGGGGCCGAACGGGATGGGGGTCGCCTTGTCACGGCCCCGGCTGTACAGCCAGATCGAACCGATGATGGCACCCAGCACCGAGGACATCAGGATGATGGGCAGCACGCCCTTCATACCGCACCAGGCGCCCAGCGCTGCCAACAGCTTGAAATCGCCATGGCCCATGCCTTCCTTGCCGGTCAGCTGCTTGAACAGCCACCACACCGACCACAGCGACAGGTAGCCCAGCAGCGCACCCAGCAGGGCGGGCTTGGCCGGCATGTACAGGTTGTCGATGCTGCCTATCAGGCCCAGCCACATCAGCGGCAGGGTCAACTGGTCCGGTAGCAGCTGGGTGCGCAGGTCGATGCCCGACAGGGCAATCAGGAAGCAGGTCAGCACGATGGCGCCAAAGCCCTGCCAGCCGAAGCCGAACTGCCACACGCAGGCCAGCACCATCACCGCGGTCAGCGCTTCCACCAGCGGGTACTGGATGGAAATGGGGGCCTTGCAGTGGCGGCACTTGCCGCCCTGGATCAGCCAGCTGAACAGGGGGATGTTTTCGTACCAGGACAGCTTGTGCTTGCAGTGCGGGCAGTGCGAAGGCTCCACCACGATGCCCGGCGGGGCCGGCTCGTAGTAGTCCGGTTCTTCCAGAACCTCGCGCGCATCGCGCTTCCACTGCCATTCCAGCCGCTTGGGCAGGCGCAGGATGACGACGTTCAGGAAACTGCCCAGCAGCAGCCCCAGACCGGCCGCGGCGGGGTAGCCGAGGCCGGGATGCTGGTCGAGAAATGCCATTGTTACCTTAGCCGACGACGGCGCCGAGTTTGAAGATGGGCAGGTACATGCCGATGACCATGCCGCCGACAATGGTACCAATGAACACCATGATCATCGGTTCCAGCAGGCTGCTCAAGGCATCCACGGCATTGTTGACTTCCTGCTCATAGTACTCGGCCACCTTGAACAGCATGGCATCCAGGGCGCCGGCCTCTTCGCCGATGCCGGTCATCTGGATCACCATGTGCGGGAACAGATTGGTCTGCTTCATGGCCATGTTGACCGGGTAGCCGACCGACACGTCGTCACGCATGCGCAGCACGGCTTCTTCGTAGACCTTGTTGCCGGTGGCGCCGGCGACGATGCCCAGTGCTTCCACCAAGGGCACGCCGGCCTTAAACGTAACCGCAGTAGTGCGTGCAAAGCGGGCAATCGAGCTGTTGTGCATGATCTGGCCGATCACCGGCACCTTGAGGATGAACCGATCCATCCCGTGCTGCATTTTCGGCGATCGCTTGTAGGCCATCACGAAGCCGATGACCGCGCCTGCGACGAGGAACAGGATGAGCCACCACCAGGAAATCACGAAGCGTGACATTCCCACGATCAGCTGGGTGAACGCCGGCAGGTCGGCGCCGAATCCCTTGAACACTTCTTCAAACTGCGGCACGACGAAGATCAGCAGGATGGCCGACACGACGACGGCGACAACGACCACCATCGCCGGATAGAACAGTGCCTTCTTGATCTTGCCTTTCAGTCCTTCGATGTTTTCCTTGTATGTCGCAACGGTGTCCAGCACCGTCTCCAGCACACCTGCGCCTTCACCGGCCCGCACCAGGTTGCGATACAGCTCGTCGAACTGCACCGGGTACTTGCTGACCGCCTCATAGAGCGAAGAGCCGCCCTCGATATCCAGCCGGATACCGTCAACCATCTTCTTCATGCGGGGGTTCTTGTGCCCGCTCGCGATGATGTCCAGAGCGGATACGATCGGAACGCCCGATTTCATCATGGTGGCCATCTGGCGGCTGAAGAACGCAATGTCCTTCGGTCCGACAGCCTTGCCCGCAGAGCCGAACAGAGGCTTGGGCTTGACCTTCACCACGCCGGGGTTGATCCCCTGTCGACGCAGTTCGGCCCGAAGCAGATTGGCGTTCTTGGCCAGCTGCTCACCTTTCATCTTCACGCCGCGCTTGTCTGTCCCCTGCCAGACAAACGGCTGCAACTCCATGGTGCTACGCGCCACGGGCTCTTTCTTCATCGCACTGCGACTGACAGACATGTTGGCTCCCCAAGACCCGCCATCCCCAGGCGGGCATCAATGGGCCGATGGTAGCGGGTTCAGGGGCTTCTGGGCAGCAGCAGGCCCTATCGGAGTGTGATTTCGTGGCAGGCGCCGACCAAAGGTGACACACTGCGTCACATTGCCGCCTGCGTCGCAGAATTCTCACCGGGGGGTTCCCATCCGCAAAATAGCTGCCATCATTGGCCCGGGGAAATCCAGGGGGAGGCGTGCCGGGGTTGGCACGCAACCTGCGTTGATCCACCCGCAGGGCGCAGGACCCGCTCACCCGGCCGCCGGCCGGACCGCTCCTGGGCACTGACATCAACCACCACTATCTTGGGGATGTACGACTATGAAGAACCAGAAGGGCTTCACCCTTATCGAACTGATGATCGTTGTTGCGATCATTGCCATCCTGGCCGCCATCGCTCTGCCGGCTTACCAGGACTACACCATCCGTTCGCGCGTGTCGGAACTGGCCGTGATGGCCAGCTCGTTCAAGACCACCGTGGCTGAAAACATTGCCAACAACGGCGGCACCATTCCGACCACCGGCGCTTGCACCGGCACCGGCACCACCGCTGCTACCACCAACATGGCCAGCATCGCCTGCGCCGGCGCTGGCGTGATCACCGTGACCGGTGATGCGACCCGCACCAAGGGTACCATCCTGACCTACACCCCGACCGCTGGCGCCGCTGACTCGGCCGTTGGCACCACCTGGCGCTGCGTCGGCAGCGGCTCGCAGGCCAAGTACTACCCGGCCGAATGCCGCGGCGCTGCTGGCGGCACCGGCACCGGCACCGGCACCGGCGGCTGATCGCCCGGTAGCCAACGGTTAGTTGTCTGAGGATGGGGGGCAATGCCCCCCATCCTTTTTTTTGACAGTGATTTCCTGGGGGAGCAGGGATGACTGAACTTCCGCGAACGGCGGTACCGGCGCGCGTGGGGATCGTGGGCGCGCTGGGTGCGGTCGCAGCGATGCTGTGCGCATTCGCTTTGTCGCTCGGGACAGGACCCGCGCTGATCTTCCTGGTCCTGGGGGGCGCCGTGCCGATGTGGCTGCTGGAATGGCGCCAGCTTGAAAAAACACAGCCGCCGCCGGCGGGCCCGGACGTCCTGCTCGGCCTGGTGGTTGTGGTGGCCCTGGCGGGCCTCAGTGTGTGGATGCAGCTGACCATCGGCGGGGGCCTGGGCGCTGCGGCTGGCGACATCCTGCTGCCCGGGATTGCGTCGGCGGCACTGGCGTTCATCGTTGCCTTGCTGCGCCCGCGCTGGCTTGGAGAGAACATCGCCGCCCTTGGATGCGTCGTGCGTGGCTTCGTGCGGTCCCGGCGCTTGGCTGACGGCGAGATGACCTTGATCCTTGGATGGGTGATCAAGTGCTTCTTCCTGCCGCTGATGTTGGGCTGGGCACTGGGATGGCTGACCCATGCCGAGGCAAAGGTGTTTGATTCGTCTGCGCTTGCATGGTTCGCGGTTCCGCTGGCGCTGATGTACGCCATCGACACCTCGTTCGCGGCCATCGGCTACATGTCCACTAGTCGCCACCTGGGCGCGGAAATCCGTTCCGTGGACCGGACGTGGCTCGGCTGGCTATCGGCCCTTGTCTGCTATCCGCCCCTGAGTGTGTGGGTGCTCGACGCCTGGCTGGTGTACAAGCACGGCGCCGACTGGACCGTCTGGCTTGCGATCGGCAGCCTGGCGTCCTACCTGTGGGGCGGTGCGATCCTGGTGCTGACCGCCATCTACACCTGGGGCACCGTGGCCTTCGGGCCGAGGTTCTCCAATCTGACGCACCGCGGCATCGTGACCCACGGCCCATATCGATGGGGCAAACACCCCGCCTATCTGGCCAAGAATCTGTCCTGGTGGTTGATGTGGGTGCCGTTCCTGCCCGTCATGGGGTGGGGGCAGGCGCTCGTGCACAGCCTTTCGCTGCTGTGCGTGAACGTCATCTATTATCTGCGGGCGCGTACGGAGGAACGGCATCTTCTGCACGATGCGGTCTATCGCCAGTATGCGGATTGGATTGCTGAGCATGGACTGTTGGCGCGGATCTTGCGTCCAGTTTGCTGGGGGCGAAACAGGAGGCAGTCATGACGGCGAGGGCATTTCTGATCATTGCCATGCTGCTGATCAGCGGCTGCGGGGAGAAGGAGCGTCCGCAGGTCGTCTGCATGAAGCAGGCGTTGCAGCAGCCAGAGCTGCATTCGGGAAGGGTAGTGTTTGGGCGGCTGGGCGGGCAGCCTGAGGTGGTCAGTGCTGGCGGCCTGTTTGCTGCCGATACGCATGCCGAGCTGCCCATGGCCAGTTTGACCAAGCCGCTGGTTGCCGATCAGGTGCGGAAAGCCATCGCACGTGGGGACTTTCAGTTGAGTACGCCTTTCGCGGACCTGCTGCCACGCCTGCGTATCCAGAGCAGTAACCAGAAAACCACGGTGCGCCAGCTGCTTCAGCATCAGGGGGGATTTGATCGCAGCGGCGGAGATCCGCTCTTCGCCAATGATCCGCCCAGTTGTGCCCTTGCTGCTGCAGATGTGGCGTTCCGCCCGCCGGAAGTGCAGCCTGGCAACGCGGTCATGTACAGCAATGCCGGGTACTGCCTGCTGGGGCAGGTGTTGTTGGAGAAGCCCCAGCACCTGTCCCCGGAGTTCCGCGCCATTCTGTCCAGTCCGCTGGGGGCTGCCGGCGGGTGGCGGGCGACGCTGCCCGCGGCCTATGCGACCTATCAGGCCCTGCTCCCGGTTCGTGACCTGCCTTCCACACTTCATCTGGAAGATGGCAGCCATTATGCCTACGGGTGGCGTTGGGATCCGGCGTTGCGGGTGTGGATGCACTTCGGCAGATTGCCCGGAATGCTGTCGCTGGCGGTAACCGATGGCAGTGACCGGCTTCTTCTTGCGTATTTCGATGGCGATCCGGTGAGTGACACCCACAGCGCCGCGCTGGCTGCGAAGGCAATGTGGCCCTGTATGTCCCGCTGAGACGGGGCAGATGTACCGACCCGGCGTTGTTGATCATGGCGTCGCTGATCTTTCTCCACAGAATGCCCAGGGGAGGCATGCCAGATGAAGACTTCACGTGGCTTCACGCTGATTGAATTGATGATCGTGGTGGCCATCGTGGCTATTCTGGCTGCGATTGCATTGCCTGCTTATCAGGACTACACGATACGGGCCCGGGTCTCGGAGGCCGCCGTGCTGATGTCTGGCGCGAAGGCGGCCGTCGTGGAGAACATAAACAGTCGCAATGCCTTGGACGCGAACGCCTGCGTGGGCGTCGATCCGTTGGTGACGGCCACGCGCAACGTCGCTTCGATAGCGTGCGCAGGAAACGGGGTCCTGACGGCGATCACCACGGCCGCTGCGGGATCGGTGACGCTGCGATTGACGCCCACGTTCGCGGCCAATGAGCCGGTCCGGTGGCAGTGCACACGGGTTGCTGGTCTGCCCAAGCATGTGCCGGCCGAGTGCCGTTGACGCAGCAAGGTTCGGCGGGCGATCTTGGGCATGGGCGCAGGATGCGGCGTGCATCCGGTGCTTTCGCATGGGTTGGGTGTCCGGTAACCTGTCAAGGGGAGTAGGAGCCTTATCTAATGAATGCAATCGTCACCGCCAATCTCGTCGGCATCACCGGCCTGGCCCGTCGCCTTGTGCAGGACGGTGCACTGGACGAAGCCGGCGCCCGCGATGCCATGGCCAAGGCGACGGCTGCCAAGCAGCCGCTGCCGACCTGGTTCGCACAGAACAAGGTGGTGGGAGCCGCCCAGCTGGCAGCGGCCAACTCGGTTGAGTTCGGCATGCCGCTGTTCGACGTGTCCACGTTCGACAGCAGCCAGAACGCGATGAGCCTGGTCAGCGAAGAGCTGCTGCGCAAGCACAACGTGCTGCCGCTGTTCAAGCGCGGCGGCAAGCTGTTCGTGGGTACCAGCAATCCGACCCATTCGCTGGATGAGATCAAGTTCCACACCAACCTGGTGGTGGAGCCGATCCTGGTCGATGAGGACCAGATCCGGCGCACCCTCGAACAGTGGCATTCCAGCCACGACACCCTGGGCGACACGCTGGGCGGTGACGACGATGGCATGGCCAATCTGGACGTCTCCGGCGGTGAGGAGGACATGTCCTCCACCGACAGCGGCGTAGACGCCAAGGGCGACGACACCCCGGTGGTGAAGTTCGTGAACAAGGTGCTGGTCGATGCGATCCGCAAGGGCGCGTCGGACATACACTTCGAGCCCTACGAAGACGACTACCGCGTGCGCCTGCGCATCGATGGTCTGCTGAAGATGGTGGCGCGCGCTCCGGTGAAGTTGAACCAGCGCATTGCCGCCCGCCTGAAGGTGATGGCGCAGCTGGATATCGCCGAAAAGCGCGTGCCGCAGGACGGTCGCATCAAGCTGAACCTGTCCAAGAGCAAGCAGATCGACTTCCGCGTCAGCACGCTGCCGACCCTGTTCGGCGAAAAGGTGGTGCTGCGTATCCTGGACGGCAGCGCGGCCAAGCTGGGTATCGACAAGCTGGGTTACGAGCCGGACCAGCAGAAGCTGTTCCTGGAAGCCATCCACAAGCCCTACGGCATGGTGCTGGTGACCGGCCCGACCGGTTCGGGCAAGACGGTTTCGCTGTATACCGCGCTGGGCATCCTGAACGATGAAACGCGCAATATTTCCACTGCCGAAGACCCGGTGGAAATCCGTCTGCCCGGCGTCAACCAGGTGCAGCAGAACAACAAGCGCGGCATGACCTTTGCGGCGGCGCTGCGCTCGTTCCTGCGACAGGATCCGGACATCATCATGGTGGGCGAAATCCGCGATCTGGAAACGGCGGAAATCGCCATCAAGGCGGCGCAGACCGGTCACATGGTGCTGTCTACGCTGCATACCAACGATGCGCCGCAGACCATCGCGCGTCTTATGAACATGGGCATTGCCCCGTACAACATCACCAGCTCGGTCACCCTGGTGATCGCGCAGCGTCTGGCGCGCCGGCTGTGCAACAACTGCAAGCGTCCGGCCGAACTGCCGGCACACGCGCTGCTGGCCGAAGGCTTCACCCAGGAACAGTTGGATGCGGGTATCCAGCTGCACGAAGCGGTGGGCTGCGATGAATGCACCGAGGGCTATAAGGGCCGTACCGGCTTGTACCAGGTGATGCCGATGACCGACGAGATTTCCACCATCGTGCTGGCCGGCGGCAACGCACTGCAGATTGCCGAAGCCGCGCAAGCGATCGGCGTGAATGATCTGCGCCAGTCGGCACTGAAGAAGGTGGCGGCGGGTGTGACCAGCCTGGCTGAGATCAACCGCGTTACCAAGGATTGATGCGGTTGTTCTGATACGGGGATGACGGGGGCACAGCCGCCCCCGGTAGATCCACGCCATGCGTGGATAGCGCAGGCCCGAATGGGGTCAGAGCCCTTTCCTGCGGAAAGGGATCCGACCCCGGGGCACTCCGGCCCTTATTCCATTCCCAGCTTTTTCAGCTTGTAGCGCAGCGCGCGGAAGGTAATGCCCAGCTGCGCGGCGGTCCGGGTCTTGTTCCAGCGGTTCTCTTCCAGCGCGCGCTGGATGGCGCTGCGTTCCAGCTGCTCGATGTACGAGGGCAGGGCGGCGCTGCCGGGTTGCAGGTCGGCTACCGCTTCCACGGCCACGGCCGGGTGGGCGCCGCCGGCGGTGCGCGGGGCGTGCTGCGGCAGGCGCAGGTCGTCGGCGCCAATGCGGTCTTCTTCGGCCAGCGCCAGGGCGCGTTCCAGGATGTTTTCCAGTTCGCGCACGTTGCCTGGGAAGCCGTACTGGGCCAGTGCGTCCAGCGCCGACGGTGCCAGCAGCGGGGTGCCACGGCCGTGGCTGCGGGCCAGCCGCGCCAGGATGGAACCGGCCAGGTCGGGCAGGTCCTGGCGGCGCTCGCGCAGCGGCGGCACCTTCAGTTCGATCACGTTGATGCGGTAATACAGGTCGTGGCGGAAGCGACCGTCTTCGACCAGCTCGGCCAGGTCTTTGTGGGTGGCCGACAGAATGCGCACGTCCACCGGTTCTTCGTTGGATGCACCGACCGCCCGCACCGATTTTTCCTGGATGGCACGCAGCAGCTTCACCTGCATCTGCAGCGGCAGTTCGGCCACTTCGTCCAGGAACAGGGTGCCGCCATGGGCCGCCTGGAACAGGCCAGGCTTGTCGGCGTGGGCGCCACTGAAGCTGCCCTTGCGGTGGCCGAAGAACTCGCTTTCCATCAGCTCGCTGGGAATGGCGCCGCAGTTCACCGGCACGAATGGGCCTGCGGCGCGGGCGCCCTGGGCGTGGATGGTGCGTGCCACCAGTTCCTTGCCCACGCCCGATTCGCCCAGGATGTAGACCGGGGCCTGGCTGCGGGCCACTTTGCCGATGGTGGTGCGCAGCACGTCCATGGCCGGCGAACTGCCCAGCAGGCGCGCGGCCTGTTCGGCGGCGGGGCCGGTGGCAGGGCGCTCGGCGTTGTTCAGTTCGAGTGCGTGCTTCACCAGCCCGCGCAGCACCGAAATATCCACCGGCTTGCTGACGAAATCGAAGGCGCCGGCCTTCAGCGCTTCCACCGCCAGGTCCATGCTGCCGAAGGCGGTGATCATCGCCACCGGGGTGCGCGGGTAGTGGTGGGCGATCTCGCTGACCAGCTCAATGCCGTTGCCATCGGGCAGGCGCATGTCGGTGATGCACAGATCGTAGGGATTGCTGGCCAGCAGCTCGCGCGCTTCGGCAAGGTTGGCGGCGGTGCTGATGCGTAGGCCCATGCGGCCAAGGGTCAGCACCAGCAGTTCGCGGATGTCGCGTTCATCGTCGACGATGAGAGCGCTGCGGGTTTCGTTCATGGGCGGAAAGATAGCCGAGGGGGGGCGGAAGCGACAAATACTTGACGCGCTGGATCAGGTCGGAAGCAGGGTGTGCGGGCCCGGCAGGACCAGGCGGAAGCACGAGCCGCCGGCCGGCACCGGGATGTAATCCAGGCGTGCCTGGTTGGCGCGGCACAGCTCACGGGCGATATACAGGCCCAGGCCGGTGCCGTGCTCGGACGTGGTGAAGAACGGGCGGAACAACTGCGCGGCCACCGCTTCGGGAATGCCGGGGCCGCGGTCCATCACGTCGATCACCGCGTTGCGCTCGTGCAGGGCCACGCGCAGGCGCACACGCGCTGGCTGCTGGCCCACGCGCCCATACTTCAGCGCGTTGTGCACCAGCACGGTCAGCACCTGGTACAGGTGGCGGGTGTCCACCTGCGCCGGCACCGAGGTGTCGGTGATGATCGGCTCAATGCTGTCGGTTTCCAGCGTCTGGCCCTGCTTGTACTCCAGCACGAAGCGGCGCACGAAGGCGGCCAGATCGACGTTTTCCGGGGTGGCGCGTTCGCGCCGGGCCAGGCCCAGCACGCTTTCCACAATGCTGTTGGTGCGCTGGCACTGCTGGTGGATGATCTGCAGCAGGCGGCGGTCGCTTTCGTTGAAGCCGGTGCCTTCTTCCAGCAGCTGCACCGCGTAGTTGATGGCGGCCAGCGGGTTGCGGATCTCATGGGCCAGGCTTGCCGAGAAGCGGCCCATGGCCGACAGGGTGAGCGATTCGGCGCGGCGCGAGACCACGCTGGAATCGTCCAGGAACACCAGGGCCAGATCGCTGCCGGCCAGCAGGCGGGCAAAGCGCGGCTGTACTTCCGGCTGGTCGGGGTTGAGCTGCAGCGGCAGTTCGTCCTGGGTCCAGCCGTTGCGCCAGCGGTTGAGGCGGCGCGCCAGCTCCGGGGCGATGCTGGCCAGGTCCAGGCGGCCGGTTTCGCCCACGCCATCGTTGTCGCCCAGCAGCAGCGAGGCCGCTTCGTTGGCCAGGGTGATGCGGTTTTCGCCATCGACCACCAGCACGCCGGTGCGCATGCGACGGATGATCAGTTCGTTGATCTGGAACAGGTTGGCCACTTCGTCGCCGCGCTGGTTGGCCAGCTGCTGGTTGCGGCGCGCGCGGTTGCCCACCTGGTAGCTGATGAAGGCCAGGGCCAGGTAGCTGGTGGCGAACATGGCCAGTTCGGCCAGGGTGCGGGTGGGGTCGCCGCCTTCCAGCACCTTCCACAGGTATTCGGCGGCGGTGGCCACGCTGGCGGCCAGCGCCAGGCACAGGCCCCAGCTGAGCGGCAGCAAGGTGGCGGCCGCAGCGATGTTGAACAGCAGCGACATCGAAATGCCGGCGCTGGCGCCGGGCAGGGCGTGCGCAAGCAGGCTGGCGGCGACGATATCCAGCAGCACGCCACCGACCACGGTGGGGCGCAGCCAGCGTTCGCTGCGGCCGATCAGCAGCCACAGCAGCGACAGGCCCAGGTACGCGCCGCCCACGGCGTAGGCCAGGCGCGGGTGGTGGGCTTCGCCGACCATGGCCGACAACGGGCTGTAGAGCAGGGCGGCGATGACCGACGCGATCAGCACCCGGTACAGGGCGAAGAAGTACAGCTCACGCCGCGGTATCGATTCGATGCGGTCGATCAATGAAGCACTGGGTGACACGCCGGAACTCCCCTTCTGGCTGCCTGGAACTGGGTTTGACGGCGGTGGCCTGCAGCGTAGCCGATGTTCCCCCGATCATCGGAACCGCGCTGCGTAGAGTCGAGCTTGCTCGACTGCTTGTGCCATGCGAGGCAACGGCAGTCGAGCAAGCTCGACTCTACCCCGGCACGGCCGCCCCAAGTATAGGCCTGTGGAAGCGATTTCCTGCGCAATCGGGCCCGGGCGGGCGCGTGGCCGGGCCCGCCCGGCGCCCGCAACTGCCTGAATGACGGCGGAAAACTGCCCGGGTCTGGCCATTTGTCCATACTTCTTTGCGCCCCGGCGCCGGCTCGGCCACAATAGTGGGCCCGCCGCGGTCCATGCCGGCGCCCCGCCGGGGCCCCTGAGGAATTGCGTGCGGTCGTTCCTATTCCCACGGTGACGCATGAATTTCCACGAATACCAGTCAAAACAACTGCTTGCCGAATACGGCATTCCGGTCCCGGCCGGCAAGGTCGCTGCGACCCCGGACGAGGCGGTTGCCGCTGCCAACGCTCTGGGCCAGGGCCCCTGGATGGTCAAGGCGCAGATCCACGCTGGCGGCCGCGGTAAGGCTGGCGGCGTCAAGTTCTGCAAGACCACCGACGATGTGAAGGCCGCTACGGCCAAGATGCTCGGCACCAAGATGGCCACCTACCAGACCGCAGGCGTTGAACTGCCGGTCAACCTGGTGCTGGTGACCACCGCTGGCGAGATCGTCAAGGAACTGTACCTGTCGGTGCTGGTTGACCGTGGCACCAAGACCATCACCTACATCGCTTCTTCGGAAGGCGGCGTGGAGATCGAGCAGGTTGCCGCTGAAACCCCGGAACTGATCCACTCGCTGAACGTCGACTTCGTCGAAGGCGTGCAGGGTTACCACGGCCGCGATTTCGGCTTCAAGCTGGGCCTGACCGCCAAGCAGGCCGGCCAGTTCGCCAGCATCATGGTGAACCTGTACCGCCTGTTCAACGAAAAGGACCTGGCCCTGGTTGAAATCAACCCGCTGGCCATCCTGGACGACGGCAACCTGTACGCGCTGGACGGCAAGTTCGACAGCGACGACAACGCCGCGTTCCGCCAGAAGGCCCTGGTCGCCATGCGCGACAAGACCCAGGAAGATCCGACCGAAGTGATCGCTTCGGAACTGGACATCAACTACGTCACCATGGACGGCAACATCGGCTGCATGGTGAACGGCGCCGGCCTGGCCATGGCCACCATGGACGTCATCAAGCTCAACGGCGGCGAGCCGGCGAACTTCCTGGACGTGGGCGGCGGTGCCAACAAGCAGCGCGTCATTGAAGCCTTCAAGCTGATCCTGTCCTCGGACAAGGTCGAAGGCATCTTCGTCAACATCTTCGGCGGCATCGTCCGCTGCGACATGATTGCCGAAGGCATCATCGCCGCCGTGAAGGAAGTGGGCGTCAAGGTTCCGGTCGTGGTGCGCCTGGAAGGCACCAACGTGGAAGAAGGCAAGCAGCTGCTGCGTGACAGCGGCATGGCCATCATCCCGGCTGACAACATCAACGATGGCGCCAAGAAGATCGTTGAAGCTGTCAAGAACGCCGCCTGATACCGACACCAAGGAATTACCATGTCTGTTTTGATCAACAAGAACACCAAGGTGATCGTGCAGGGCTTCACCGGCCAGCAGGGCACCTTCCACGCCACTCAGATGATCGAGTACGGCACCCAGGTTGTGGGCGGCGTGACCCCGGGCAAGGGTGGCACCACCCATATCGACCTGCCGGTCTTCAACACCGTTGCCGACGCCGTGCAGAGCACCGGTGCCAACGCGTCGGTCATCTACGTGCCGCCGCCGTACGCGGCTGATGCGATCCTGGAAGCCGCTGCTGCCGGCATCAAGGTCATCGTCTGCATCACCGAAGGCATTCCGGTGCTGGACATGCTGCGCGTGAAGAATGTGCTGACCCGTTCGCATCCGGACACCGTGCTGATCGGGCCGAACTGCCCGGGCGTCATCACCCCGGGTGAGTGCAAGATCGGCATCATGCCGGGCCACATCCACCAGCCGGGCAAGATCGGCATCGTGTCGCGTTCGGGCACCCTGACCTATGAAGCGGTCAAGCAGACCACCGAAGTCGGCCTGGGCCAGTCCACCTGCATCGGTATCGGTGGTGACCCGATCAACGGCCTGAACTTCGTCGACTGCCTGAAGCTGTTCAACGAAGACCCGCAGACCGAAGGCATCATCATGGTCGGCGAAATCGGCGGTGACGCTGAAGAAGCCGGCGCCGAGTACATCAAGAACCACGTGAAGAAGCCGGTTGTCGGTTTCATCGCCGGTGCGTCGGCTCCGGCCGGCAAGCGCATGGGCCACGCCGGTGCGATCGCCTCGGGCGGCAAGGGCACGGCCGAAGGCAAGTTCGCCGCCATGGAAGCTGCCGGTGTCGTCACCGTCCGCTCGCCGGGCGACCTGGGCGCCGCCATCGCCAAGCTGGTGAAATAAGATCGACTGCCTCCGGCAGACGATTCGGTAGAGTCGACTGTCAGTCGACTGCTCTACCTGCATCAACAGAAAAGCCGCCTCCGGGCGGCTTTTCTGCATCTGGCGGTGTGCCGGTCGGCCCCATCCACGCATGGCGTGGATCTACTGGGGATGGCCCGGCGCGGGCATGGCCCGGCGTTACAATGGGCGCATTGCAACCACAGGCTGGACCCCCATGGCTTCGATCCGTATCGCGATGGCGCAGTTCGATTTCCCGGTCGGCGATGTTGCCGGCAATTCCGAACGCATCATCGAGATGATCGGCCAGGCGCGCGATGAGTACGGCGCCGAGCTGGTGATGTTCCCCGAGCTGGCCGTCAGCGGCTACCCGCCGGAAGACCTGCTGCTGCGCCCGGGCTTCCTGTACGAATGTGAGCAGGCCATGGCCCGCATCGCCGCCGCCTGCCGTGGCATCACCGCCGTGGTGGGCTGGCCGCAGGCCGCCGGCGCGGTGGTCTACAACGCCGCCAGCGTGCTGCGCGATGGCCTGGTGGAACAGACCTACCGCAAGCGCGAGCTGCCCAACTACGCCGTGTTCGACGAGCGCCGCTACTTCGATGTCGACCCCGATGGCGGCAGCTGCGTGTTCGAAGTGAACGGCATTCCGGTGGGCCTGCTGATCTGCGAAGACCTGTGGTTTGCCGAGCCGATGGCCGACACCGTGCAGGCCGGCGCGCAGCTGGTGGTGGTGCCCAACGCGTCGCCCTACGAGCGCGGCAAGCATGCCCAGCGCGACGCCGTGCTGGCCGCGCGCACCCGCGAGAGCGGGGCGGCCATTGCCTACCTGAACGTGGTGGGCGGCCAGGACGCCCTGGTGTTCGACGGTGCGTCGGTGGTGGCCGATGGCGATGGCACGGTGCACCCGGCCGCGGCGGCCTTCATGGACCAGTGGCTGGTGGTGGACTATGACGGCGCCAGCCGCCGGTTCATGCCGCATGTGTGGATGGACGACGGCGACGAGAGCATGGATGCGCTGGCTTGGCGTGCGGTGACCCGCGGTATTCAGGATTACTGCCGCAAGAACGGCTTCAAGAAGGTGTGGCTGGGCCTGTCCGGCGGCATCGATTCGGCGCTGGTGCTGGCCCTGGCCGTGGATGCGCTGGGCGCGGACAACGTGACCGCCGTGCGCCTGCCCTCGCGCTACACCGCCGGCATGTCCAACGATCTGGCCGCCGAGCAGTGCCAGGCGCTGGGCGTGAAGCTGGAAGCGGTCTCCATCGAGCCGGCCTTCAAGGGCCTGATGGAATCGCTGGCGCCGATGTTCGAAGGCACCACGCCGGATGTGACCGAAGAGAACCTGCAGTCGCGCAGCCGCGGCGTCATCCTGATGGCGCTGGCCAACAAGTTCGGCGGCCTGCTGCTGACCACCGGCAACAAGAGCGAATACGCGGTGGGCTACGCCACGATCTATGGCGACATGTGCGGTGGCTATGCGCCGCTGAAGGACCTGTACAAGACCGAGGTGTTCGGGCTGTCGAAGTGGCGCAACACCGTGGGCGGCGCGCCGGTCATTCCGCCGGCGGTGATCAGCCGACCTCCGTCGGCCGAGCTGCGCGAGAACCAGCTGGACCAGGATTCGCTGCCGGCCTACGACGTGCTGGACGGCATCCTGTACCGCTACGTGGACCAGGAGCAGTCGCGCGCGGAGATCGTGGCGGCCGGCTACGACGCGGCCGTGGTGGACCGGGTGCTGCGCCTGGTGCGCATCAGCGAGTGGAAGCGCCACCAGGCCGCGCCGGGCCCGAAGGTGTCGCGCCGGGCATTCGGCCGCGAGCGCCGGTACCCGATCAGCAACGGGTTCAAGGGGTAAGGGCGGCCCGCGCCACCCCCGGTAGGTGCGGACCTTGGTCCGCACGGTGTTCGACGATCATCCACGCATGGCGTGGATCTACCAACCCATCATCGTGCGGCGTCGAGCTGTTGTTCCAGCCCCGCCAATTCGGCTGCGGGGTCGAAGCGGGCATCCTCCAGCCGTGCGCGCACGAACGCCAGCCCATCGGCCGCCGCCGCATCCAGCGTGCCGCGGTGGTCGACCGGGTACTGCCGGAAGGCCACCGGCTCGCCACGCAGGGCCAGGCCGGCGGCGTACAGCAGCGTGGTCAGGTAGGGCACATCCTGGTCGCCGGTGCCGTGGGCCAGCATCAACGGCTGGGTGAACCCGCGCCGGGGCACGCCCAGATAGTCGTGCAGCAGCGTCCAGATGCCCGGCACCGTGGTCAACGGCGCGCTGAACATCTCGCCGGTGCTGGCGCCTTCCAGCTGCGCGGCCAGATCGGTCAGGCAGTGCTGGCGGGCCAGCGCGATGCGGGCACGTCCCTGAGGGCTCAGCACCCGGTCGATCTGCGGCGCCACCTGCAGCAGGCCATCGAGCAGATAGGCGTGATAGGCGTTCAGTGCCCCCGGGTTGCCGGTGCGGTTGTCGGGCCGCATCACCAGCGCGGTGATTTCCACGGCCGTGGGCGTGCCAGCAGTGAAGCTACCCTTGAACTGAAGGGCGGGGCCGGCGTAGTCGGCCGCCAGGTGGCCGGCGCTCAGCGCGGCCGACGCCCCCTGTGAATAGCCCACCGAGACCCAGCGGGGCGACAGGCGCCCGCCGTCCAGGAACTGGTGGCTGGCCTTGACCATGTCGATGCTGTTGCGCGCGGCGGTGCGCACGTGCAGGTAGGTGTGCTGGCCCGGGCTGCCCAGGCCCTGGTAATCGGCGGCGACCACCGCATAGCCCTGGCCGAGGAAGTGGTCCAGGAAGCGCCCGTCGCGCTCGGGATGGGTGGGGCCGGACACCGACGGCGCGCAGTGGTTGGCAATGCCCTGGGTGCCATGCGCCCAGGACACCACCGGCCAGCCGCCCGTCGGCGCGGTCCCGGCAGGCAGGTAGAGCAGCCCGGTGCCTTGGGCCAGGCGGCCGCTGTGATCGGGGGTGTGATAGCGCAGCAGGTAGGCCTGGGCCGCCTTCGAGGGCACCCAGTCGGCGCGGTAGGGGGCGGCGGTGAGCAGATCGCCGGGCTCGGCCGCCTGGGCAGCCACGGGCAGGCCCAGCAGGGCGGCAGCGACGGCGGCCAGCAGGGGGCGGGTGCGGGAAACGATTGAGGTCATGCGGACTCCAGGCAGGCGGGAATGGCCGTGCACGGGAGTGTGGAAGGCGGCGCGGGTTGGGTCTGGGAACGGGATCGCAATGGCTGCGGATTCGTAGAATTCCTAATCCCGCCATCCACGCCATGCGTGGATGGGGCATTCCCAGCGTCCAAATGCCAAGCGCCGTCGAGCATGGCTCGACGCTACAAAAGGAAAGGGCCCTTGCGGGGCCCTTTGCGCTCTTATTTCTTTTCCAGCCGTGCGTTGCGCTGGCCGGTGCTGGCGGACTTCTCGCCGGCGAACGGATTCAGCTTGCGGATCATCCACGGGTACTTGGGCCACTTGCCTTCCAGCCACGGGTGGGTGGGCTGGTTCAGGGTCAGCACGCGGCGGGCATCGTCGGCCAGCGTCTTGTTGCCCAGGTGGGTGTAGGCTTCGCCCAGCACGGCCACGGCGTCGTACTGGTACGCGCTCTGCGGGTAGGTTTCCAGCAGGTAGTTGGCGCGGCCGGCGGCGGAAACATAGGCTTCGCGGCGCAGGTAGTACAGGGCGTTGTCCAGCTCGTGCTGGGCGAACACGTCACGCAGCACGATCATGCGCTGGCGCGCATCGGCGGCGTAGCGGCTGTTCGGGTAACGGTCCACCACGATGTTGAAGTCGGCATAGGCCTGGTGCGGGGTGGACAGATCGCGGCGGCTGGGATCCAGCGACCATACGCGGCGCAGGAAAACCGTATTGCGATTGGAGTTGGCCAGACCGCGCAGGTAGTACAGGTAGGCGATGTTGCGGTGGGTCGGGTAGGTGCGGATGAAGCGGTCGATGCTGGACACCGCGTCATCGTGCTTGCCGGCCTTGTACTGGGCGTAGGCGGTCTCGATCATCGCCTGTTCGGTGTACGGGCCGTACGGGTACTGGGCCACCAGACGGCGGAAGCTGGCTTCGGCGCCGCTCCAGTTGCCGCCCTTCATGAGCGCGTGGCTCTTGTCGTACAGCTGTTCGACAGGCGTGCCTTCATCGGGGCGATCCCCCTTCTTGGCACCGCGGTGGCAACCGGTGGCGGCGATGACCAGCACCAGCAGCAGGGCGGTGAGGCGGACGGGCGCGGAGAGCATGGCGGAGCGTCGGATCATGGGGTCAAGGCGGGACGCGTCTGGAATACGAAGGGTCGATGATAGCCTAGTGTCCTGTCCTGCGACTGAAACCGGCCGCCCGGACCCCAAAATTTCAAAGATCCCCCTTGCCATGTCTGAACAAACTTCCGAATCGGCCCGCCAGGCCATCGTTCCCGATACCGCCGCCGGCCGGCGTTTCGACGCCGTTGTGGCCGAACTGTTCCCCGAATATTCCCGCTCGCGCCTGACCGAGTGGATCAAATCCGGCGATGTGCTGCTGGACGGCGCTCAGGCCCGCCCGCGCGACCCGCTGCGCGGCGGCGAGGTGGTGAGCCTGACCGTGGTGCTGGACACCCAGACCGACGCCCAGCCCGAAGACATCCCGCTGGACGTGCTGTTCGAGGATGAGCACCTGCTGGTGATCAACAAGCCGGTGGGCCTGGTGGTGCACCCCGGTGCCGGCAACCACAGCGGCACCCTGGTGAACGCCCTGCTGTACCGCGACCCGTCGGTGGCCGTGCTGCCGCGCGCCGGCATCGTGCACCGCCTGGACAAGGACACCAGCGGCGTGATGGTGGTGGCCCGTACCCTGGAAGCGCAGACCGCGCTGGTGGAACAGCTGGCCGCGCGCGATGTGCACCGCCAGTACCTGGCCGTGGTGATGGGCGCGCTGGTGGCCGGCGGTACCGCCGATGCCCCGATCGACCGCCACCCGCGCGACCGCCTCAAGATGGGCGTGCGCGAAGATGGCAAGGAAGCGGTGACCCATTACCGCCTGCGCGAGCGCTTCCGCGCCCACACCGCGCTGGAATGCCGCCTGGAAACCGGCCGCACCCACCAGATCCGCGTGCACATGGCGCACCTGCGCCACCCGATCGTGGGTGACCCGCTGTACGGCGGCGCGCTGAAGCTGCCCAAGGGCGCCAGCGACGAACTGGTGGCCGCGCTGCGCGGCTTCAAGCGCCAGGCGCTGCACGCTGAAACCCTGGAGTTCGTGCACCCGATCACCGGCCAGCCGGTGCGCAACAGTGCGCCGGTGCCGGCCGACATGCTGCACCTGATGAAGGTGCTGCGCGAAGACAGCGAAGCCTTTGCTGCACGCGAACGGGACCGCTGGTAATGGCCGCCGCACTGCCGCTGCTGCAGGCTGACTGGCCGGCACCGCCGGGAGTGCGGGCGCTGACCACCCGTCGCCACGGCGCGGGTATTTCGCCGGCGCCGTTCGACCAGTTCAACCTGGGCAACCGGCATGCTGCCGATGGCGATACCCCGGCCAACGTGGAGCACAACCGCCAGCTGCTGCAGCAGGGCCTGGCCCTGCCGTCGGCGCCGCACTGGCTGCGCCAGGTACACAGCTGCACGGTGCTGCGCTTGAACGCGCCGCCGCAGGCAGGCGCCAGCGAACCGGTGGCCGATGCGTCGGTCACCTCTGAACGGGGCGTGGTGCTGGCCATCCTGACCGCCGATTGCCTGCCAGTGGTGTTTGCCGCCGCCGATGGCAGCGAAGTGGGCGCTGCCCATGCCGGGTGGCGCGGGCTGGCCGACGGCATGCTGGAACACACGGTGGCTGCGATGACCACCGCCCCGGCGCAGCTGCGCGCCTGGCTGGGCCCGGCGGCCGGACCGCAGGACTACGAGATCGGCGAAGAGGTGTACCACGCCTTCGTCGGCCACGACCCGGCGGCCGCGGCCGCATTCGTGGCCACCCGCCAGGGGCACTGGAAGGTGGACCTGTTCGCGTTGGCGCGCCAGCGCCTGCAGAGCGCAGGCCTGGATCCGGCCAACATCCATGGTGGTACGGTGTCGACCATGGCCGACCCGGATCTGTATTCGCACCGCCGCGATCGCCGTACCGGGCGCATGGCCACGCTGGTGTGGATGGCATGAGCCGGGGCGAACCCGGGTTGGGGTCAGATCCCTTTTCAGCAGAAAAGGGCTCTGACCCAACCCCGAACGCCGTGATTGTCTTCGACGGCGTCTGCGCGCTGTGCAGCCGCTGGGTGCGCTTCCTGCTGCGCTTCGACCGCCAGGGCCGCTACCGCTTCGCCGCCATGCAGGGCGCGCACGGCAGTGGCCTGTTGCGCGCGCACGGGCTGGACCCGAACGACCCGCTGTCCTTCCTGCTGGTGGACGCACAGGGCGCCTGGACCGACACCGACGCGATCCTGCGGGTGTTGGCCGGCTTGGGCGGGCCGTGGCGGCTGGCCGGCGCGCTGCGCGTGCTGCCGCAGGTGTGGCGCGACCGCGCGTACCGCGTGCTGGCGCGCAACCGCTACCGCTGGTTCGGGCGCCACGATGCCTGCTTCCTGCCCAGCGCGGAACAGGCCGCGCGCTTCCTGGATTGACCGCGCATTCCCGTAGAGTCGAGCTTGCTCGACTGCTCTGTATGTAGAGTCGAGCTTGCTCGACTGGTTGTGCAGCAGTCGAGCAAGCTCGACTCTACCAACGCCAGTCGAGCAAGCTCGACTCTACCAACGCCAGTCGAGCAAGCTCGACGCTACCAACGGTGCGGTCACCCCTCCAGCGCTTCCAGGTAGCTGCGCCGCCAGTGGTTGATGTCGTAGGTGCGCAGGTGCTCCATCATGGCGTGCCAGCGTTCCTTGCGGCGGCGCAGTGACATGGTGGCGGCGGTGGCGATGGCGTCGGCCATGCCATCCAGGTCGTAGGGGTTCACCAGCAGCGCCTGCTTCATTTCGTCGGCGGCACCGGCCAGCAGGGACAGCACCAGCACGCCGGGATCGTCCGGGTCCTGCGAGGCCACGTATTCCTTGGCCACCAGGTTCATGCCATCGCGCAGCGGGGTGACCAGGCCGACCGCGGCGGCGCGGTAGAAGCCGGTCAGGGTGGCATGGGTGAAGTTCTGGTTGACGTAGCGCAGCGGGGTCCAGTCCGGCGCGGCGTGGCCGCCGTTGATGTGGCCGGCAATCTGTTCCAGCGTGCTGCGCAGATGGCGGTACTCGCTCACATCGCCGCGCGATACCGGGGCGATCTGCAGGTAGGTCAGCGAGCCGCGCTGGTCGGGGTGGCGTTCCAGGTAGCGTTCGAAACCGCGGAAGCGCTCGGGCAGGCCCTTGGAATAATCCAGGCGGTCCACGCCGATGGCCAGCTGGCGGTCGCGCAGGCTGCTGCGCAGGTCCTTCACTGCGGCCTTGCTGGCGGCGGCGCCGGCCTGTCGGGCAATCAACGCGGTATCGATGCCAATGGGGAAGGCGGCCGCGCGGAAACGTCGGCCGCCGGGGGCTTCAAGCCGTCCATCGTCCAATACGCGGCCACCGCCGAACAGGCGCAGGTAGGTCTGGAAGCGGTCGGCATCGCGCTGGGTCTGGAAGCCGACCAGATCGTAGGCGTACAGCGCCGAGAACAGTCGCAGGTGGTCGGGCATGGCCTGCAGCAGGTCGGCCGATGGCATCGGGATGTGCAGGAAGAAGCCGATCCTGCAGCCGATGCCGCGCTCGCGCAGCATCGCGCCCAGTGGGATCAGGTGGTAATCGTGGATCCAGACGATGTCGTCCTCGCGCAGCAGCGGCGCGAGCTTGTCGGCGAACAGCGCATTGACCTTGTGGTAGGTCTCGCGGGTGCCACGATCGTAGTCAACCAGATCCAGGCGGAAGTGCAGCAGCGGCCACAACGTGCGATTGGAGAATCCGTTGTAGTAGCCATCCACATCGCGCTTGGCCAGATCCATGGTGACGTACTCGATGTCACCTTCCTTCTGCTGGTGCAGCGTGCCGCTGGCATCCTTGGCGTTCTTGCCGCTCCAGCCGAACCACATGCCGCCACGCTCCTTCAGCGCGGCCAACAGGCCGACAGCGAGGCCGCCGGCGCGGCTTTCACCGGGCACGGCGACCCGGTTCGAAACAACGACCAGACGACTCACGAGGCCTCCTGCCAGGACCGCGACAGGCGCATGGCGGCGGTGATCAGCCCCACGTGCGAGTACGTCTGCGGGAAGTTGCCCCAGGCTTCGCCGCCATCGAAGGCCAGGTCTTCGGACAGCAGCCCCAGGTGGTTGCGCTGCTGCAGTAGCAGCTCGAACATCTCGCGTGCTTCGTCCATGCGGCCGATCGCCGCCAGCGCGTCGATGTACCAGAAGGTGCAGATGGTGAAGCTGGTTTCCGGTTCGCCGAAGTCATCCGGCGCCACGTAGCGGTACAACGAATTGCCGTGCTTCAGGTCGCGGCCGATGGCTTCCACCGTGGCGATGAAGCGCGCGTCCATTGCATCGATGAAGCCGATATCGGCCAGCAGCAGCAGCGAGGCGTCCAGGCGGTGGCCACCGAAAGTGTCGGTGAAGTGGCCGTGTTCATCGCTCCAGGCCTCGGCCATGATGCGCGCGTGGATGGTGTCGGCGCGCTCGCGCCAGTACTGCGCGCGGTCATCGCGCTTCAGCCGCACGGCGATCTTGCACAGGCGGTCGCAGGCGGCCCAGCACATGGCGCTGGTGTAAGTGTGTACTTCGGTGCGGCCGCGGAATTCCCACAGGCCCGCATCGGGCACGTCGTGCAGGGCGAAGGCCTGTTCGCCCAGCGGCTCCAGCCGCGCGAAGGTGTGGGCATCGCCCGGGTCCTGCAGGCGGCGGTCGAAGAACAGCTGGGTGGAAGCCAGCACCACGCTGCCATAGACATCGTGCTGGCGCTGCACCCAGGCCAGGTTGCCGCGGCGCACCGGGCCCATGCCACGGTAGCCGGACAGCGTCGGCACTTCATCTTCGTCCAGCTTGGCCTCGAAACCGATGCCGTACAGCGGCTGCAGCGTACCGTCGGTGGTGGCCAGGTTGAAGATGTAGCCCAGGAACTGTTCCATGGTGCGGGTGGCGCCCAGGCGGTTCAACGCGCGCACCACGAAGGCCGCATCGCGCAGCCAGCAGTAGCGGTAATCCCAGTTGCGCACGCTGCCGGGCGCTTCGGGAATGGAGGTGGTCATGGCCGCGATGATCGCGCCGCTGTCTTCGTACTGGCACAGCTTCAGGGTGATCGCACTGCGGATCACCGCGTCCTGCCATTCCAGCGGAATGGACAGGTAGCGCACCCATTCGCGCCAGTAGTCGCGCGTGCGCTGGAAGGCTTCCTGCACGTAGCCGCTGATCGAACGGTTCAGCGATTCGTCCACGCCCAGCACCAGATGGATGGGATGGTTGAGCACGAACGGCAGGCCGTCGCGCACGAAGCGCACTGGCACGTCGGTGGTCAGGCGCAGCACGTGGTCGGGCAGGATCCAGCGCACGTGGTTGCTGCCCCAGGTCGATTCAGGCACGCGCGCGCCCCAGTCGGCCAGCGGCCGTGCGCGCACCACGATGCGCGGGCTGCCAGCCAGCGGGCGCACCTGGCGGATCAGGCTGACCGGTCGGTAGAAGCGGTCGTTCTGGCGCCAGCGCGGGGCGAAATCGAGGATTTCCAGCGCGCCGCCGTGGTGGTCGTGCAGCACCGTGCGCAGGATGGCCGTGTTGGTCAGGTAGCTCTGCTCGCTGCTGGCGAAATCCTCCAGTTCGATGGCGAAATCGCCGCCTTCCTGTTGGTTCGGCGACAGCAGCGCACAGAACGTGGGGTCGCCATCGAAGGTGGGCAGGCAGCTCCACACCACGCGGGCATGCTTGTCGACCAGGGCGCCGAAGCTGCCGTTGCCGACCACGCCCAGATCAAGATCGGGTTGGGTCATCACGCAGAAATATCCGGTTATGGCCGTGGGGGCCGGGGGTCAATAGGCATTCTCACGCAGCCAGGCGTGCACGCTGCGTATGTCGGGCAGGGCGAACACCGCGGCACTGGGCTCGCGTTCGCCAATCAGCACGCTCCAGCCGTGTTGGCCGTTGGCGGCTTCGAAGCCGTATTCGTCGGTCAGGTCATCGCCCAGGAAGACCGGCAGGCGGCCGCGGAAGGGCAGGTACTGCATCATGCGGCGCAGGGCGCGGCCCTTGTCGGTGCCCACCGGTACGAACTCGACCACGTGGTCGCCGGGTTGCAGGCGGTAGCTGGGCCGGCCGCGCACATGACGTTCGGCGAACGCGCGCACGTCGTCGCCGGCCTGCGGTGCGCCACGCCAGTGCAGGGCCAGGCCCACGCCTTTTTCCTCCACCAGCACGCCGGGGTAGCCGTGGGCGAAGCGCATGGCCTGCTGGTGCAGGGCATGCAGCCATTCGCCGGTGTCATCGTCGTGGTCATCGCGCAGCACGCGGCCATCGGCGCCGCGCATCTCATGGCCATGCAGGCCGGCGGCGGGCAGTTGCAGCGGTGCGAACAGCTGGTCCAGCTGTTCCAGCGGGCGCCCGCTGACCAGGGCCACGGCGCCTTCCAGGCGGTCGCTGATGCGGCCGATGGCTTCACGCACGTCGGGTAGCAGGTGCACGGCATCGGGCCGTGCGGCAAATTCGATAAGCGTGCCATCCACGTCGAGGAACAACGCGCAGGCGTCGTCCAGCAACGGCGGTGGCGGACGCAGGGGGAGCGGTTCAGCCATGCCCCGCAGGGTGCCAGCGGCGGCGTGTAGGCCAGGTCGAGGGCAGGCTACGGCCCTGCCATGGTGGGTGCCGACTGTTGTAGCGGGGGGACGGGAGGCGATGGGCGATGGGGGTGATGGGGGTGATGGGGGTAGAGTCGACTGTCAGTCGACTATCGCGCGTAGCGCGGGATTTTCGCGGGGTGCCCACAGCAGTCGACTAACAGTCGACTCTACCCGGTCGATTTGAGCCGGTCGTTTTTACAAGTCGATTAAACCCCGTCGATTCGAGCCGGTCGTTTTCCCCAGTCGATTCAAGCCAGCCGATTCGACCGGGGCGGCCCATCACTTCGATGGGCCGCCCTGCGCGGCATCAGAACGTGTAACGCACGCGACCGTAGTAGTACGCGCCGTTGCTGCCGATCGGCGACAGCACGTCGTACGGCAGGTTGCCGTAGTAGTAGATATCGTCGTTGGACTTGTCCGGATAGTTGTCGGTCAGGTTCTGCCCGCCAATGGCCACGCTCCACTGCTTGTTGAAGCGGTATTCCACTTCCGCATCCAGCTGCCATTCGGCCTGGTAGGTCTGGCGCGGAATGTAGCCGTCACCGAAGTTGAACACGCGGGTGGCGCTGCCGTAGCGGTTCACCCGGCTGCTCAGCGACCAGTGGTCGTTGCTCCAGGCGGCCGAGAAGCCGGCGCGGCTGCGCGGGGTGGCATCGGTCAGGGTGTTGGTCTCTTCGATGCCGAACAGCACGTAGTCCGCATCCAGCGCCTGCAGCTGAGCCGGGGTGGCCAGCACGTTCTTCAGCGTGGTCTTGGTGTAAGCGTAAGTGCCGGTCAGCAGCAGCTGGCCATCGCCCAGCGCCTGGCGCCAGTTGGTCACCAGTTCGGCGCCACGGGTGCGGGTATCGGCGGCGTTGACGAAGAAGCTGGCACTCTGCAGGCCGGTGACGCCGTAGTTGGCTGCCACGTAGTCGGTCAGCGCATCACCGGTGATGCTTTCAGACAAGGCGATGCGGTCGTCGATGTCGATCTGGAAGAAATCCAGCGACAGGTCGAAGTGCTCGCCGATGCGGCTGGTGAAGCCCAGCGAGGTGTTCAGCGACTTCTCCGGCTTCAGGTCCTGCGCGCCCAGGCCGCGGGCGATCGGATTGTTCACCGACAGCAGGCGGCCCTGCACCAGCTGGCCGGCGGCGTTGTAGCCGGTGGACGTGGATTCATAGCCGATCTGTGCCAGCGACGGCGCACGGAAGTTGTTGGAGATGGCGCCGCGCAGGGCGAAGGCCGGGGTGAATTCGTAGCGCAGGCCGAGCTTGCCGGTCAGTTCGCCGCCGAAATCATCGTTGTGCTCGTAGCGCGCGGCCAGGTCGGTGGAGAAGTGATCGCCGAACTGGCTGGACAGGCTGGCATAGGCGCTGGCCACATCGCGGGCCAGCGAGGCCGCATCCTGCGGGGTCAGGCCACCGCCGGCCTGCGAGCCGGTCGGGCGGTCGGTGTACGGGCCCGCGGCATAGCTGGACGGATCACCGGGGCGGGTTTCATAGCGCTCGTGGCGCACTTCCGCGCCCAGCCCCAGGGTATGGGTGATGCTGTCGCTCTGGCTGAACACACGGCTCAGATCCAGGTTGCCCACGGTCTGCGCGTACTGGTAATCGGCGGTCTTGAAGCGGGTCGGGCTGGTCGGGCCCAGCGAGGCGTTGATCGAATCGCGCAGGCGGTAGGTGAAGTCGTTCTGGCCGTAATCCACGCTGCCGTCATAGCTCCACTCGCCCCACTGCCCGCGCACGCCGGCCACGGCCTGCACGTCGCGGTTCTCGCCTTCGGAAATGGGGCGGTAACCGTTCGGGTATACCTCCTTCCAGTTGCCATCGCTGTCGGGGTAGCGGAAGTAGTTGGCGCCTTCGGTGTCGCGCTGGTTGAAGGTGCCGAACGCGTAGAACGTGGCGGTCTTGCCCACCGGGATTTCAGTGTTCAGCCACAGGTTGATGTCCTTGCTGGCACCGTCGCCGAGCACGTAGTTGCGCTTGCCCTGCAGTGCCAGGTTGGCCTCGGTCTGGTCCCACGGCGGAATCAGGTCGTAGCCGGCGCGGTTGGTGCCGTTGCGCTTCTTGTATTCCAGGCCAACGCGCAGGAAGCCGCCGTCTTCGCCCAGCGAGGTGCCGACCTTGGCGCTGATGTTGCCGGTCTGGCCATCGGTGAGGGTGCGGCCGATCGGCTTCAGGTCGGTGTGGTTGGCGCCGTAGCTGGCTTCGATCTCGCCACCGTCACCGCCGTTGTCCAGGATCACGTTGATCACGCCGGCCACCGCATCGGAGCCGTACAGCGCACCGGCGCCGTCGCGCAGCACTTCGATGCGCTTGATGGCGCTGACCGGAATCGAGTTGAAATCGACCGGGGTGGTGCCCTTGCCGATCTTGCTGTCGGTGTTCACCAGCGCGGTGTGGTGGCGGCGCTTGCCGTTCACCAGCACCAGCACCTGGTCGGGCGACAGACCGCGCAGCTGCGCGGCGCGCACGTGGTCGGCGCCACCGGAATTGGACTGGCGCGGGAAGTTGAACGAGGGCAGCAGGGCCTGTAGCGCGCTGCCCAGTTCGCCGTTGACCACGCCGGCCTTGCGGATGTCTTCGGCGGTCAGTACGTCCACCGGCGCGGTGGATTCCAGCACGGTGCGATCTGCGGCGCGGGTGCCGGTCACGATCACCGTGTCCAGGTTGGTGGCGGCCTCCTGGGCCGAAGCCAGGGCGGGGGACAGCGCAAGCGCGATGGCAAGGCCGAGCGGCGACGCGGACAGGCGGGGGGACATGCAGACTCCAGCAGCGACAACGTGGGGAAGGGGGGGAGGTGATGGTTTCACTTACATCCATCCGGATGAAGCGATATATTATCTTCGCGTGAGCAGCCGGTGTGATGCAAGCCCCGGTTGTCTTTGCATCAGTTCATGCCTGCAGGGCATGAGTGATTGGTTGCAGTTGCAACCACGGCGCGGGTGTACCCTCCGTGCCCTTTCACCGCGTTTGTTCCCCTTCCCCGGAGTGTTGTTCCCGATGAAACGCCTTGGCCTGATCTTCGCCGTCCTGCTGGCCACCAGCGGCTGCGCCAGCCTGTCTTCGCAGGCGCCCAGCGCCTACACCACCACTGCCGCGCTGGAAGGCGATGCGGCCCGCCCGGCCAGCGGCCACGGCTGGGTGCGCAGCGAGCTGTACTTCGGCGTGGGTGAAGAGCAGGGCAGCGGCAACCGCCCGCAGGCAGACACCATCAGCGAGGCGCAGTGGCGCGCGTTCCTGGACAAGGAAGTGACCCCGCGCTTCCCCGATGGCCTGACCGTGTTCGATGCCTACGGGCAGTGGCTGTTCCGTGGCGATGCGGCGCCCAACCGCCTGCGCACCAAGGTGCTGGTGGTGCTGCACGAAGACAGCCCGCAGCGCCGTGCGGACATCGAGGCGATCCGCCTGGCGTGGAAGCAGCAGACCCAGCACCAGTCGGTACTGTGGTCGCGGCAGGCGGTTGACGTATCGTTCTGACCTGAAGGCGCCAAGGCGGCGCCACGGGCGGCAATGATGAAATACAGGGATGCGGTGTTGCGCCTGCTGCTGGCAGGCCTGCTGGTGCCGGCCGCGCAGGCGGCCGAACAGGACGGCGGCCCGCTGCGCTTCGCGCCGGCACCGGGCGTGCAGGTACAGGCCGAGGTGATGGAGGGCGGCAGCATCGACGCGCGTGTCTCACCCTCGGGCAAGCGCCTGCAACTGCCAGGCGCCGCAGACGCCGATGGCAATTCGCGGCTGTCGGCCGAAGACATCGATTTCGATGGACGCCCCGAACTGGTCGCACGTGCATCGGTGGGCATGGTCAATGAAGCGGTGGCGGTCTACCGCTTCGATCCGGCCAGCGGCGGATTCCAGGCGCTGAAAGCGGACACCCACGGCCGTGACAGCTGCGGCAACCTGATGGGCCTGGGCGTCGACGCTGCCACGCGCACGCTGAGCAGCAGCTGCCGCAGCGGTCCGATGTGGTACACCGATCTGTATCGGTTCGCGGGTACGAAGCTCTATCTGTACCGCGCCGAGGACGTGCTGCAATTGGGCGATGCCTTCGATGCCGCGCTGGAGGTCGATCACACTGGCGAACAAGGGCCGCTGGCAGTGTGGCGCACCTTCGATGCGCAGGGCCGCGTGCTCGACAGCGCGATCGGCGATGGTTTGGTCGCGCCCACCGGGCCCTCGCCTGTGCCGGGCATCCAGGCCACGGTGCGGCCGGCGCGCTTGTTCCTGTTCGAACGGCCAGGCGCAACCAGCACCCAGCGCTACCTGGTGCAGGGCGATCGGGTGGAACTGCGCGATGCCGCCGATGGCTGGGTGCAGGTGCGCTATCAGAATGCAAAGCGCGGCGCCGTGGTGGGCTGGATCAACGTGAACTGAACACGGCGCGCGCCCCATACCGATGTATGGGGCGCAATGCGCCGATGCCCACGGAGGCGTCACCGTGCGGGGTCTAGCCTCGGGGGCCTCCCCCAAGCAAGGCTTTTCCCATGAGCAAGCGCGTTGCCGAGATCGTTGTTGAAACCCTGCAGCAGGCGGGCGTGCGCCGCTGTTACGGGATCGTGGGCGACACGCTGAACCACGTGACCGATGCCATGCACCGCAGCGAGATCGACTGGGTGCACGTGCGGCACGAAGAAGTGGCCGCCTTCGCTGCCGGTGCCGATTCGCTGGTGAGCGGTGAGTTGACCGCCTGCGCCGGCTCCTGCGGCCCCGGGGGCCTGCATTTCATCAACGGCATCTTCGAAAGCAACCGTAACCGCGCGCCGCTGGTGCTGATCGCCAGCCAGATCGTGACCAGCGAACTGGGCATGGAATTCCCGCAGGAAGTGGATTTCAAATCGGTGTATGCCAGTTGCACGGTGTTCTGCGAGCAGGTGCACAGCCCCGAGCAGGCGCGCCGCGTGGTGGCGCTGGCGTGCCAGGCGGCGATCAGCCGCCGGGGCGTGGCGGTGGTGATCCTGCCGGCCGATATCAGCGAGGCCGAGGTGAAGCACGATGTGCCGTTCTCGGTGCATTACACCCAGCCGGTGCTGCGCCCGGCCGACGCCGAGCTGCAGCGCATCGCCGAGCTGCTGGGGCAGGGCAAGCGCATCGGCATCTATGCCGGTGCCGGCTGCCAGGGCGCGCATGCGCAGCTGATCGAACTGGCGCGCCGGCTGCAGGCGCCGGTGGCGCACACCTCGCGCGCGAAGGATTTCGTCGAACCGGACAACCCGTACAACATGGGTATGACCGGCATCTTCGGCATTGAATCGGGCTTCCACACGCTGATGGCCTGCGACACGCTGCTGCTGCTCGGCGCCGATTTCGCCTGGGGCCAGTTCTACCCGGACAAGGCCACGATCATCCAGGTGGACCGTGATGGCAGCCACCTGGGCCGCCGCCATCCGGTGGATCTGGGCGTGGTGGGCGATATCGCACCGACGCTGGACGCGCTGCTGCCGCTGTTGCCGCCGCGCGAAGACAGCAGCTTCCTGGACGAATGCATCGCCCGCCGTGACAAGGCATTGCACACGCGTGAACAGGAAGAACAGCCGGGCAAGGGCGAACTGATCCACCCGCAGCACCTGACCGCGCTGCTGTCCCGGCATGCGGCCGATGATGCGCTGTTCACTGCCGATGGCGGTTCACCGATGGTGTGGATCCTGCGCCACATCCGGGTGAACGGCCGCCGCCGCACGTTGACCAGCCTGCTGCACGGCACGATGGCCAATGCCATGCCGCAGGCGCTGGGTTTGCAGAAGGCCTTCCCCGGCCGGCAGGTGATCTCGCTGTCCGGCGATGGTGGCCTGGCCATGCTGCTGGGCGATCTGCTGACCGCGGTGCAGGAAGACCTGCCGATCAAGGTGGTGGTGTTCAACAACGGCTCGCTGAATTTCGTTGAGCTGGAACAGAAGGTGGAAGGCCTGCTGGACAATTACACCGACCTGAAGAACCCTGATTTCGGCCGCCTGGCCGAGGTGATCGGTTTCCACGGCCGCACCGTGACCCGCAGCGAGGATCTGGAAGAGGCGGTGCTGGATTTCCTGTCCCAGCGCGGTCCGGCGCTGCTGGACGTGCATACCAGCCGCGCCGAGCTGGTGATGCCGCCGCAGATCGAAGCCAAGCAGGTGGCCGGCACGGCGCTGTATGCGGCCAAGGCGGTGTTGAATGGCCGGTTCGACGACGTGAAGCATCTGCTGGTGGACAACTTCCTGAAGAAGTGAGGGCAGGGCTGCGCCCTGCACCCGCAGAGGCCAGAGCCAAAGCGGAAGCCGGTTTCCTGAGGATGGCGGGGTGGGTCCGGTTGCGGGGGACGGCGCAAGTACATCCTTGTAGCCTTGGCCGCGGCATCCATGCCGCGGACACCCCCGCAACCGGACCCACCCCG